>JBIOVR010000294.1:0-5781 GCA_044867875.1 Chitinophagaceae bacterium | reverse complement strand
TATAATATTATTGGTGAAATAGCATGGACACAAAACAAACTATACTTTGAAGACAAAACTTTTGAAGAAATCGGGCACCTGCTGGAAAGATGGTTTGGAAAAAAAGTGACGATAACTAATGAATCTTTAAAGAGTATTCATTACACCGGGTATTTTGAAAATGAAACTATGGAAGAAGTTTTGTCATATCTGAAATTGTCAAAGACATTTAATTTCAGGATGGGATCCAGCAATGTCGTTATTTATTAATCAAACCGGGGTGCCTTTAATTTCGACTACAGAATAAAAGGAAAAATTGTTACAATAAAAAATAAAAAACGGAGAATGCTGTTACATTCTCCGCCAATTAATACAATCCCTGTGAAACCATCCCGCTGAAACGAGATAGAAAGAATTGTATTATATAATCTGACAACTCAAAGCTAATGACAAAATTGGCAATGGGCAATATTTTTAAATGCTGCCTCAGCACCGCAAACTGTTCCCTCTTTTGTTGCCTTCGCTACCGTTTCTTGCTGATGCATTTTTCTAAAAAGTTACCTGGGTCTTTAATCAAAATCAAAGAACGGGTAAGTTTTTTCCAATCATTAAGTGTTGAGGTTTTCAGATTTAAGTGATACTTCTTCTTTCGTCATCACTGAATATTCTAAACGTTTTAAAAGACACTTATGAGAAAGATTCTAATTTTTGCCACGCTTGCTTTTTTAGCAATTTATTCTTGTAAAAAGGAAGCCGCAACAAATTCATTTTCCAATTTGCAAACTTTGTCAAAACACTCTGTTTCGGGCACTGGCTTAATGACTGAACCTTTGGGAGTAGATCTTACAGGCTTTCAACTTTTTGACATGTGTTCCTCAGAAATCTGCACCACTTTAAGCGGCACTGCAGTTTTTTATATCGCCTTCGATGGAAGCATTAAACCACTTTGCGTTACTAATTTTGTTTATCGTTATAGAATTGCCACTATATACCGTGGTGAATATGAGGTCGAACTTGAGCCATTTACATTGTTCGGTGAAGTAGGGAATACTTATAAACTAGTATTTACTCCACGCAGCATGAGCACTAATAAAGTAATCTTTGCGCTGGTGCGTATGAATGTTAAAGGAAACGGATTATATAATATTCAGATGGATAGTGGAGCTATAAAATGTCCTTAAATGACGAAGCCCCTCGTTCTTCTTAGTGTTCAATAAAATAAAAAATCTTCACTCGTTAGCTGAGTTTCCCGATATGATCGAGAAAAGTGTATTCAGTGGTTTTTTAGCCGCTGTTGGTGTTTAGCGAAACATCACCAACAACCGAAGCTCGTCAAGATCGCCAGCATCTGTTAGAAAAGATACAAACGATCATAACAAATTGAATTCATTTACAAATAAAGCCAATGAAACATTGGCTTTATTTGTTTAAAATCAGTTTTAAAGGCATATGATCTTATACTGTTTCAGCTACAGCAACTGGCATCGAAACAGTAATAGGTTCAAGAACCGTGTGTTTTTCTTTTGCGATCTTTTGAATTATATCCGGGTTACTCAAAACAGCTTGCATGGCGTCCTTATCAAAAACTTCTGCGATCAAAACAACCGAGTTCGGATCGTTCGTATCCTGTAAAGTTTGAAACCCTGACGCAAATTTTGAGAATATCTCAACACGATCCTGGTGTCCTTTCAACCATTTATCGATGTTACCCACTTTGTGACGAATTACAATCGTTGTCATTTTTTTTCAATTTAGTATTGGTGCTTACTCTAAACAGTTTTCAGCTTCCCTGTTGCCTACTTTATTTTTAATGTCGTTGTTCGGCGCTTTCGACTTTACCAATCAAAACATTATTGCAATCCTATCTGTTTTACATAAGTTTGATTGTCCCAGAATAAATGTTCCTCTGTCATGATACCATTTTCCCAAATTCCTACTGTTGCCATAGGCATTTTAAATGCTTTACCGGTCGGTTGAATGAATTTTCCATCTCCTATGGGCATTGGTTTAGTGAATGTCCCTTCAAACACACCTGTAACCAGTGTGTATTTACCCGAACCAAATTTGATAGGATGTTCTTTGATCCTTGTATCGGGTGCATATACAAAAAGTTTTTTCAGATCTTCAATATGCACATCGATACCCTCCGTCATGTGTCCGTCTGGCCAATAGACTTTTATATTCTGCGCATGACTTTCTTTTAACCTGTCCCATTTTTGATTGGAGAATACATCAAAATCCAGGTCATCAAATGTCTTTAGATTTTTTGTAAGGGTTTCATTATTGGCAGCCAGGTCCAATGCAACTTTTTTAAGACTATCAATATTATCGGCTGTACCACTGTTAGCAGCACCTGCTGATTGGCATCTTTGGAAAACCGCTAAGATGAAGAGTGATGAAAAGATGACCAATGTTGTTTTGAGTGTTGGATGTTTCATTTCAATTTTTTTTTGGTTAATACATGCAATCTACTTTGAAGCTGGGGGCAGCTCCAATGACATTTAACAAAAAAAAAGCTTGATAAATATCAAGGCTTTATTGGTGAAGCATTTGTTTCCTGATACGACTCAATGTTTCGGGAGAAACACCCAGGTAAGAAGCGATCAAATGAAGAGGTACACGATTAATGAATGAATGATATTGGTTGACCAGCCGTTGATATTTTTCCTCTGCGGTTAATCCAATTGTAATTGATACTCTGCGTTGCAATGCAACATAGGCATCCTGGAATAGTATCCTGTAATAGCTCTCATATTTAGGTACTTCACTTAAAAGTTTGAAATGATCCTGCCGGTCAATAATGAGCACATCACTATCCTCCAGTGCCTCGATATTCATTTTTGATGGCTCGCCGGTTAGCAGACTATACAGGTCACCGATCCACCAGCCTTCAAATGCAAATTGGATCACATGCTGTGTACCTTTATCATCGATGTTATAAGAATATAACGAACCTCTTTCAATAAAAACTGATTTGGTGCAAACATCACCTTCTTGCAATACATATTGTCTCTTCCTTATTTTTTTGGGAATAAACTGATCCTTGCATTTCTGCAAGTCTTCTTCACTAAAAGATGCTTTAGCCAGAAGTGATCTTGTCAATACTTCATACATGATAGCTAAAAGATAAGAAAATTACGCCATTGTTGGTGTTCAACAAACAGACTTTTTCATGATGGAGATTTTTCACCAACAACACGATCTTATAACATTTTCAGTTGTTGGTGAAGTGACCTGCTGTCGGTAGTGTTCTCATTTGTTTCTATAAATAAAAATACAATAAAAGCTGTCCTGAGTTTCCCGCATAAGGCGGGACAAGTTGTGACCCAGGACAACCATATATTTTGCTGGCCTTAGTTATAAACTAAGACCAGCATTATTGAAGTTGTATGAATTGTAATTTTTCAGTTACTCAGTTCTTCGTAGTGTTCAATAAAATAAAAAATCTTCAGTCGTCCTTTCCCGATAGTTATCGGTATCACTCAGGGTCAGCTTTGAAAAAGTTGCAAAATTTTTCATTACATTTTGAAAGAAAGTATCTTTGTTTCTCCATTTAAATCTTATATGCCAGCATTTAATTTTTCAAATAAACTGACAATTCTCAACAACGCTATTTACTTTATCAAAAAACACTTCCTGGTTATCCTGTTGCTCGGACTGATCTCGGCATTTGGAAGAGTGATCCAACTTGGCGGTTTTGGCGAGATCTCAAGCTGGGCAAATATTGTTTTAGAGATCATCGTTGAATCTTCACGCATATTACTATTCTTATTTGTATTAGGGTTAGCAAATGTCAAAAAAGGTATGTTAAGAATATGGGATCTCTTTACTAAGAAAGGTATGTGGAGATCAATCTGGAACAACTCCATACAAAAATTAAAAAAACAATGGCTGTCAGTTCTATTGAATCTCTCAGCATTTTTGATCATTGCATGGATGTTCAATTTTTTGATAGATCAATTGGCCTATGAAACTTGTTTATACCTTTCTTTAAAAAAGCATGGGGTGCTGGTTGATCGGTCATCTGAATGGACAATTCTTTTATTCTTTAAAAATCTTTCGGTCATTCCTTTCACATTGGTATTTGAAACCTTACTTATTTTATGGGTCGCGGGCAAGCTGAATAGCTATAAAATGTCTGTTGAATGAATTTAAGTTCGACAGGGCCTTGCCCTCTGCTGTCGTTTGCCTTCTCATTTATTTTCCATAAATAAAAAATTACGATAAAAGCTGCCCTGAGTCTCCCGCATAAGGCGGACAAGTTGTCATCTATTTTGCTGGCTTGTATTGAGTTGGTTTTTATATTTCTGCGTTAACCGTTTTATTAGTCTAGTTTTACCGGTTGTTCTGTGATCAATTCAATTAAACTCCTTATTATGAAAGACTTTTTTATTAAAACATTCAGGGGCCGTCAATTTGAATTTACAAGAGTACTTGCTACAAGTTTTGACCCCTGGTATCATATTTCAGTTAACCTGGACAATGTGGATGTGAAATACAAGATGCATTATAACAAAGCAGGTGACTGGAAAATCACAGTTGAGCGGTTGCCCCGGCTTTTATATTCATTGGAAGAAGAATTCAGTGAGCTTTTCCAGCTTAATGAAAAACCATCAAATCCTGACTACATTCGAAAAAGTTAATTTCAGTAACATAGAAAACTATTTCGGCATAGTACTGCAATTAAAGCTTACCTTGAAAGAATGCAATTCTTAAAAGAACATCTCAGTGCCTATAATTACAACTGGATAAATGAGACAACCTTTACAGGTGAAGCCAGCCGTCGTCTTTTCAACCGGTACAACGGTAATCAACTGTTGTTTGTCCTTAATCTTTATGCTTCGCTGATAGAAGGATTTACAGTAAATATGGGACTAAAAATTGAAGACAGGCTTATGAATCAATTACCGGTAGATGCTAAAAGTGAGATCTCTGTTCTCAATTGGCTTAATCAAAATCCTCCTCTCCCAGTTAGTAATGCGTACTAGAATGCAATTGACCATTCATTAAAGATCTTATATGACATACTTTCAACAAAATTGTTACATCATGATCGGTTTATTCCTGATGATAACCGCAATTTGCATTTTAATATTTCCTCCAAATTTTGGGAACCTTTTTTTTGGCATAAACACCAAATGGACAAAGAAAAATGAAACTGTCTGGGCGGATGGCCAAAAACTTTTTGCAAAATCAATTATTATTATCGGGTTGATCTTTTTTGTAATTGGCAATATTAATATAGGTGAATACCTTCCATCTTTTTCTATGGTTCTATTGCTAATTGGACTTTGGAATTTATCAAAATATATTGTACATAAGATCCTCGAAAGAAAATACCCGGACTGCACATAAGATTCAATAAAAATAAAAAATCGTTACGCTGTTGGTGTTCAGCAAGCAGACTCTATTCCGAGGACTTGTAAAAAGTCATTATAAAAGAAAACAATAGCATATCAGCCCCAAAAACCTGTGAATTATATAAACTTTCAAAAAAAATCTGTAACAACTCCACATTTAAGTATACTTAATTTTATGCTGTCATTTTTCTGCACTTATGGGTTTACATGGTGTCGTCACTATATACAATTAAAAAACCCTTGATACATTGAAATGATATAATATTAATCTTCCGCAAAAATTAAGACAGCTAATACTGTCATGATTCTTTACTATGTACGAAGTAAAATTGAAACCGTCCCGCATTGAAGCAATGCATTTCCTCGCTCAAAAAATTGAAAGCATCATTGAAGAATTTTTGAAAAAGATCGATGATAACTGGCAGCCTGCAGATTTTTTACC
>JBIOVR010000293.1:0-5166 GCA_044867875.1 Chitinophagaceae bacterium | reverse complement strand
AAAAAATACTGAACACAACGAGTTGCAATATCTCATTTGTAGCCATTGCTTCAATAAAACTTTTGGGGAAAACATGTTCAACAAATTTTTGTAAAGAAAATTCCTGTGTTTTACTCACCAGGTCTTTTGCAGCCGATGTATCTGCATTGCTCAGGTCAATGACTGTACCCGGATGAAAGAAATTTACTAATACTAATCCCAATAATAAACTAACAAGTGATGCTGAGATGAACCAAAGCATTGCTTTACCGCCCACTCTTCCCACTGATTTCAGATCGCCAAGTTTTGCAATGCCTACAACCAAAGTAGTAAACACCAGCGGCGCAATGATCATTTGCACCAACCGAAGGAACATGGTGGTAAGAAGCTTTATATTAGTTGAAAACTTTTGAATTGATTCAGGCGAACTTTTTTCATGTACAATATAACCGGTCAATACACCCAACACCATAGCAAGCAAAATAAAAACCGTGAGCCTGTTACCTTTCATATCCTGGTTTTAAAGATTGCCGAAAATCGGGAAAAAAACCGATTCATAAGCTATTAATCCACTAAATCTGCACTCTCAAAAAAGATTTACAGGTGTTTTCGATTAATTCTTTATTTTACGACGCTTAAATTAAAAACTCAATTACCAACTTATGAGCTTGTTTGTTAGAAAACCAATGGATACGTTGTTAAACGAAGCCAAGGAAACTGGTACGCATACTTTAAAAAGAACACTTGGAGCCGGCGGGCTAGTCGCATTAGGAATCGGCGCTATTATCGGAGCAGGTTTATTTTCTATCACCGGGGGAGCTGCAGCTAATCATGCAGGTCCTGCTATTACAATCTCTTTTGTGGTTGCTGCATTGGGTTGTCTTTTTGCAGGTTTATGTTATGCAGAATTTGCATCCATGATCCCGGTAGCAGGTAGTGCTTATACATATTCATATGCAACAATGGGTGAGTTTATTGCATGGATCATTGGGTGGGATCTTGTATTGGAATATGCAGTAGGTGCTGCGACCGTTGGTATCAGTTGGAGCCGCTACCTCGTTAAATTTTTTGAAGGATTTGATATTCATCTCCCACCTGAATTAGTAACAGGACCCTGGGATGGTGGTATTATAAATCTTCCCGCTGTCTTTATTATTGTTTTAATGAGTTTGCTATTGATCAAAGGGACCAAAGAAAGTGCTACTGTGAATGGATTTATTGTTGCTCTAAAAGTTGCCGTAGTACTTGTGTTCATTTTTCTTGGTTGGAAATATATAAACAATGATAATTATAGTCCATACATTCCGGATAATTCCGGAACGTTTGGTGAATTTGGTTTTAGTGGAATTATTCGAGCAGCTGCGATAGTCTTTTTTGCGTATATAGGTTTTGATGCGGTAAGTACCGCGGCCCAGGAAGCTAAGAATCCAAAAAGAGATATGCCGATTGGTATTCTTGGTTCATTGGCTATATGTACTGTACTATATATTCTTTTTGCCCATGTTATGACAGGTGTTACCAGTTATACTACATTCAAAGGACAGGATGGTATAGCCCCGGTTGCTGTAGCGATCGAACACATGGGTAAAGAAGTTTCTCCCGGAACATGGCAACCTGATTATCCCTGGTTAAATCGTGCTATAGTCGTTGCGATCCTTGGAGGCTATGCATCTGTAATACTTGTAATGTTAATGGGACAGTCAAGAGTATTCTTTAGTATGAGTAAGGATGGATTGATCCCCAAAATATTTTCATCGATTAATCCCAAAACACAAACGCCTGCAAAAAATAATTTGTTATTTATGCTTTTCGTAAGCTTGTTTGCAGCATTTGTTCCGGCACGGGTTGTAGGTGAAATGACAAGTATCGGAACTTTGTTTGCATTTATTCTTGTATGTATTGGCGTATGGGTAATGCGGAAAAAAATGCCTGAAATTCCCCGTGCTTTTAAAACACCAATGGTTCCGCTAGTCCCAATTCTTGGTATAGCTACCTGCCTGTTTATGATGGTGTTTTTACCGATGGATACATGGATCCGATTA
This sequence comes from Chitinophagaceae bacterium, assembly GCA_044867875.1. Lineage (GTDB taxonomy): Bacteria > Bacteroidota > Bacteroidia > Chitinophagales > Chitinophagaceae > VBAS01. Next base: position 3,145 of record JBIOVR010000293.1, on the reverse strand, counting down.
ATTGTATGGATGCTTATCGGTTTAGATATTTATTTAGTATATGGTGCTAAACACAGTCATTTAGGTAATGGAACAGACAACAGGAAAGGAATGAAGATAGCCCGCTTTACAGGCATAGGACTTTGTGGCCTGTTGGTCGTGGCAGGTTTATTATATCAATATACTATTGGTTTTGATGGAGACAGAACTCTCCTTTATATATCGCTTGCATTTGCAGTTATTCATCTCGTTGTTTTCGGGAGAAAGCTGGGAAGAAAAGATGCTATAAACTGATAGCAAATTATTTTTTTTAAAAACCATCTCTTTGTGTGAGATGGTTTTTCTTTTTAACGCATTACCTTAATTTTGCCGCCCAAAGCGGGGTTGAATAGAATTGTTGAAGTACAAGAGTGCGACCCTTCGCTTCGCTCTGGGTAAACTACGACGCAGTTGCTTAATAGCAAACAGTAAGTTGAACGGAGCGTCGCAACGGAGCTTAATAGTAGTATAAGAGCCAGAAACAAAAAATTAAAAACATAAACTCAGTTCATGGGAAGAATATTTGAAGTAAGAAAATCCAGCATGTTTGCCCGCTGGGATAAGATGGCAAAAAACTTTACCCGTATCGGTAAAGAAATAATCATTGCAGTAAAAGCAGGTGGCCCCGATCCAAAAGATAATGCAGCCCTTCGCCGTTGTTTTCAGAATGCGAGAAGTGTAGGCATGCCTAAAGACCGGGTAGAAGCAGCCATAAAAAGAGCACAGGGCAAAGAATTAGTAAACTATGATGAGATCCTTTATGAAGGTTATGGGCCTCACGGCGTTGCTCTATTAGTGGAAACGGCAACCGACAATCATGTAAGAACTGTAGCGAATGTAAAATCAATTTTTAATAAAGGTGGTGGAGTAATGGGCAATAGCGGAAGTGTAAGTTTTCAATTTAAAAAAATGGGAACGTTTAAATTAAAACCTCAAGGGCTAAATGCTGATGAACTCGAATTGGAATTAATTGATTTTGGTTTGGAAGAACTTGGTGATAGCACAGCAGAAAGTGGTGAAGAAATTTTGGTAGTTCGTTGCGGCTTCACCGATTTTGGCAATGTGCAAAAAGCCCTGGAAGAAAAAAACATCACTCCCATCAGCGCTGAGCTGGAATGGGTACCTTCAACTACTATACCTCTTACAGATGAACAGGCAGAGGATGTAAGCAAATTAATAGAGAAACTAGAGCAAGATGAAGATGTACAGAAAGTGTTTCATAATATGGGATAGCCTTATATTCTTCGTGGATCACCCTGCAAAAAATTACCAGTGAATCTTTGATAAGCATCGGAAGTATTAGTTCCTGCTTTTCCATCTTCCAGCAGATGTGCACCGGCAAGGTTCATGATCTTTTGTAACTCTCTCGCTTTTTCAACTACACGGGTTGGAGCAAATGTTACCGTTTCTCCCAACTGTAATATCAATGATTGTCTGTCAACGTTTTCAACTGGGGCCGCTTGTGTTTCTGTAAGTCTTCTTAATAATATAGCTGCTCCGCATTGTTTTGAAACAGCAGTGGGACTATACACACCATCTGCAACAAATTTTCCTTTTGTATAATGATTACTGAAACTCCACAAGTATGGAGAATTAATTCCTTTTGAATGATAGCCATAACCGTTGTAACCCTCAAGTTTAAAAAGCATACCCGGTACTGTCCAGTCATTCCAGTTCACAAGATCCGAAAGTGCATCTTCGGCGCTGAACTCCCATGTAAAAGGCGGATTATTTGTTTTAGGTCTGTTCTTAGGTACTTGTACAGTACGTGCAGTCAACGGATCGCCATTATGAAGGTGTGTATTGAAATTACATCCAGCCTCAAGGCTATGTGTGATGCCGATAAAATGCCAGGGTATTCCAACTTTATTTTCCAGAGCTTCATACCTGCTTTTTCCATTAAGAATTTTATTAACGATGGGTTTTATTTCCGGAAGTTTATCCAGTTTGATAACACAAGTATCAAAAAGACGCTGGTATTCCGCAGCAGCTTGTGGTGAAAATGAGAATGCCATAAACAATGTTTTTAATTGTAAACAATTCGTTTAAAAAAATTTGCTGCTACTAAATAGAATCTGAACAAGGGAGTTTCAAGAGGCAGATATAATTACAAACTTCTGTTTGTGGAGATGAAGCTTGCTCTATGCAATTTATCATTTAAAATGAAAAGAAAAAATTTTAATAGATGAATGGCATTAAAAAAAATCAATAAAGATCACAATCTGTATTTTTATAAAGTGAATAACAAACCGGTAATACTTTTTGATGGTGTCTGTAACTTATGTTCTGGTAGTGTCCAGTTTATTTTAAAAAGAGATAAAGAAAAAAAGTTCTTATTTGCTTCACTTCAATCCAGTTACGGGCAAGCCCTTTTGAACCAACTCGATCTGCCTACCGACACTTTCAATTCCTTTATCCTTTATGACGGTGAAAAAATTTTTACCCGTTCTACTGCTGCTTTGAAAATGTTTTCGGAATTAAAAGGTTGGGGCTGGGTAAAAATATTCTGGATCGTTCCAAAGTTTATTCGTGATGCGGTTTATAATTTGATCGCAAAGAATCGTTATAAATGGTTTGGCAAAAAAGAAGAATGCTGGATTCCTACACCAGAGTTGAAAGCAAGATTTCTAAATTGATATTATGTATCACACATTTTAGATCGTGATCTTTCCCTCCATATAGAAAACGCATTGTCCTGACATAGTTACTCTATCTCCCCACCACTTACATTCTAATTCACCACCACGTTGTGAGATCTGCTTTGCAAACATTTTCTTTTTATTCAATTTCTCAGCCCAAAAAGGAATGAGTTGTGAATGAGCAGAGCCAGTTACCGGATCTTCATCAATACCAGCAGTAGGTGCAAAAAATCTTGAAACAAAATCAACTCCATCTGTTCCCGGCGCAGTGATGATTACTTTATAGCCAGTATTTTTTAACGCAGAGAAATCAGGAGAACATTTTTTTACTGCTTCTTCATTCGGTAATTCTACAAGCAAGTCGCGGTTCCTATAAACTCCGACCATTTCATCAACTTTCAATATATACATTAAATCTTCAGGGTATTCAGAAAAACGCTCGGGTTTCCATGAAGGAAAATCCATATGCAATACATCGCCACGTTTCT
>JBIOVR010000292.1:0-25808 GCA_044867875.1 Chitinophagaceae bacterium | reverse complement strand
CTTTTAATATACCTGAAGTCACAGCCACGGTTTTCCATTCTGTAGTTGCTTTTAGCCAGTCATCTATTCCATCAAGCTTAACAGGCATATTAAATCCTGCTACACAATTTGTCCAACGATAGTACATATTATCGCCGGTAAATTTATATTCAAGAACGGGGATCATTGTTGTTCGCAGATACTGATCAAATATTTTTGAAAGATCCTTGCCTGATTGCTCAGACATATAGCTTTCAATTTGCTTTGTAGTTACAACTGAGTGATAAAATTTAAAATTCAATCCTCTTAATATTGCTCTGAATTTTTCATCATCATTAATGACCTGGCGGATGGTATGCAACATGTTTCCGCCTTTATAATACATATCGCCACTACCTTCTTTATTTACTCCGTATGGGCCAATGATCGGTTTATCATTCGTGATCAACTTTCTTGTGCCAATACAATAATCGTTGCCCGCTTCTTTGCCATAATAATATTCAGTGAATAAAGTTTCAGAATAATTGGTAAATCCTTCATGCACCCACATATCAGCTATATCGATCGTTGTTATGTTGTTTGCAAACCATTCATGACCGCTTTCATGTACAATTATAAAATCCCATTTCAATCCCCAACCAGCAGCAGAGCCAGAAAGATCCCTACCACGATAACCATTTTTAAAACCATTACCATAAGCAACGGCACTTTGATGTTCCATTCCTAGATGTGGAGCTTCGATCAATTTATAGCCATCTTCATAAAAAGGGTAGGGCCCGAACCAATATTCAAAGGCTTTGAGCATCATTGGCACTTGTTTAAATTGTTCTTTTGCTTTTTCTAAATTATAATCAAGTACCCAGTAGTCACAAATAAGTTTTCCTTTTTCACCCATATATATTTCTTTCCAGTTCACATATTTGCCGATATAGGGAATGATGTTGTAGTTATTAATTGGATTTTTTACCTGCCAGAGATAAGTTGAATTCAGATCATGGGATATTGTTTCAACTTTTCCCTTTCCACCATTTCCATTTGCAACTGCAACTAGTGAGTCTGGGGCCGAGATTATAATTGCGGCACCGTTATCGGGTTCATCACCTTGATAGTCTTTGCAAGGATACCATGCACTAGCACCCAATCCCTGGCAAGCGACACTCATCCATGGTCGTCCCTTTGCGTCTTTAGTAAAAATCCAACCACCGTCCCAGGGTGGTCGCTTTGCGACAACCGGATTACCACTATAAAAAATCAATAGCTTGTAAGCCTGTTCCATACCCCCTGCACCTGAAATACTAAATTTCTTTTTCTCCAAATCGATCCAGTAAACATTTCCTTCTCGTTTAATTTTAGATATCTTTTTATCATCGAGGAGAATTTTATCAATTGATAATGGTTGTTGCAGGTCGATCTGCATCATCCCATTCTTTGGTTGTTTTGTAACCTTAAATGTTATTTCGTTTGATCCTGTAATGGATTTTGTATTATAATCCGGTGTAACCTGAATTTTATATGTCATCACATCCCACCAATCTCTTCCCTGTCCGTTGCTGCCACGTAGTGTATCTTGGTGTTTGAATTGAGCATTGACTGAATTAATAATTAATAATGAAAAATTTAAAATTAATATTGCCTTGAAAATTTTATACATCAATGAGGGTTTGAATTGTAAATTTAATCGTTCAATAATTAATGAAATATAAAAATATATACCTGTTTTTTCTTCTGCTTTGTTCTTTGTGCCTTATTACTTGTGGCAGCAAAGATCAAAGTTCCAAAAAGATATTTCATTACAACGAATCACCGGCATTGCATCGCTTGATCCTGCATTTTCAAAAAATCAATCTACGATGTGGCCGGTGCATCAATTGTTCAATACACTGGTCGAAAATGATGGTGACACCAAAACAAGAGGTTCGCTTGCAAAGAGCTGGGATATTTCTGCCGACAGGCTTGAATATATATTCCATTTAAGAACAGACGTAACCTTTCACGATAACGATGCATTTGAAAATAGAAAAGGAAGAAAAATGCTCGCCTCAGATGTAGAATATAGTTTCAAAAGAATTTTAGATCCCAAAATTGCGAGTCCGGGCTTTTATATTTTTAATAATGTGGTAGATAGCATAGAAGGGTTTAAGGCAATTGACGATTCGACATTCAGGTTAAAATTAATAAAACCTTATGCTCCCATTTTGCAGATATTGAAAATGACCTATTGCTCCGTTGTTCCGAAGGAAGTTGTTGAAAAATATGGATCTGATTTCCGCAGTCATCCTTGTGGTACGGGACCTTTTCAGTTTGTAGCCTGGGAAGAAGGACTTGCATTAATATTTAAAAAAAATGAAAACTATTTTGAAAAAGATTCTGCGGGCAACAGGCTGCCTTATTTAGATGCAGTTAAGATCACATTTAATGAAAGTAAGGCTACAGAGTTTTTATTATTCCGTCAAAAGCAACTTGATTTTTTAAATGATATAGATGCTTCTTTTAAAGATGAAATACTCACTCTGAAAGGAGAATTAAGAAACAACTGGAAAGACAAAGTTGTTTTACAAATCCATCCTTATCTCAATACCGAGTACTTTGGTTTTTTAGTTGATACAACAAATGAATTGATCAGGAACTCACCAATACGGCTTAGAAAATTAAGGCAAGCAATGAACTATGCGATCGATCGCAGAAAAATGATCTTGTATTTAAGAAACTCATTAAGCTCTCCCGCAGAAAATGGGTTTGTGCCTGAAGGCATGCCTTCATTTGATACCTCCGTAAAGGGATATCATTATGATCTGGCCAAAGCAAAAAAATTATTGGCAGAAGCTGGCTTTACAAATAGTATAAAATTCCCGGTTATTAAGCTATATACAATTCCAATATATGGAGAGATCGGAAGTTATCTTGCAAAACAATTTGAAGAAGCCGGCATTCCTGTAACTGTTGAAGTTGTTTTAAGATCGTTTTTGTTTGAGCTTACTTCCAATTCAAAAGCTCCTTTTTTCAGAGGAAGTTGGATAGCAGATTATGCTGATGCTTTTAATTATCTCTCGTGTTTCTATTCTAAAAATCCTGCACCTCCTAATTATACCCGATATAAAAATCCTGAGTTTGATAAGTTGATAGAGCAGGCTGTAGCAGAACCAAACGATTCTTTAAGATTTATTTTATATCGAAAAGCCGATCAAATAATGATCAATGATGCGCCATTAATTCCATTATGGTATGATCGGGTGATACGATTAGTGCAACCTGAAATTTCAGGGTTTGAACCTAATAATCTCAATTGGCTTGAATTACGAACAACACAAAAAACAAACTAAAAAATGTTTAATGAGAATCAGTCAATAAGCGATTTTCATAGGAGAATTACTATAAAAAACGGACTTTGATTACTTGCATAAATATGAAATGGTACTTATTTTTACTATTGACTTTTCTGCAGTATCCTTACTAATCCAAAATCCCCTGATGGACCCTATCCATTGATAGCCATATTTAATTTGAACCTTTTAAAAACGTACTATGAAAGCAATCTCTACACGAGTTGTAATTGTGAGAACCTTAGTTTTTATCCTTATCTCACTTTATTTCCTGATCGTTTTTTAGTCGGATATTAAATTAAATCAAAGTAATCTCAGCAGATTAGAGAAGTTATTTGTTATTTTAAAAAGTATTTAATATAAGTAAAATTTTATTCGTTAAACCTTGACTTGTTTTTGTCCGCCCTTATGAAATCCATATCTGTGAAGCCAAAACCAAATCCTGGAAAATCAGCTCCGTTATTCTCTTAAGGCCCAGATTCCAGAAAAACCATTCATTGTTTTTTTTAATTTAAATGTAAACTTCATGATTTGAATGGTACCCAAAACAAAAGGTGGGATTTAATCCCACCTTTGCTTTTAATGTTTCTTCAGTTTATTCTTAAAGACTTTTTCAAATTTTTCAAGCTTGGGTTGTATAACGATCGAGCAATAAGGATTAGAGTTCTTATTAAGCTCATAATATTCCTGGTGATAATTTTCAGCTGTATAAAATTTAGTAAATGGTTCAAGAGTTGTTACGATCGGTTTGTTAAATGCACCGCTTTTATCTAACTCGGTTTTATATTTCTCCGATTTTTGTTTTTGTTCGTCATCATGATAAAATATAACGCTGCGGTATTGCGTGCCTTCATCAGCTCCCTGGCGATTTAAAGTTGTTGGATCATGAACCTGCCAAAAAACTTCCAGTAATTCATCAAAGCTGATCTTTGATGAATCATAAGCGATCTGCACGCATTCAGCATGACCCGTTTCGCCAGTGCAAACGTCTCTGTAACTTGGATTAGCAACATGCCCGCCAGCATATCCTGACGTTACGGAAATAACACCTTCCAATTGCTCGAAAACTGCTTCGGTACACCAGAAACAACCAGTGCCAAATGTTGCAGTATCTGTTTTGCCTGTAAAAGCGGTTTCAGTTTTTCCAGATGTTTTTGTCGTATTCATTTTTAGATTTTGATTATTGTTTTGTGCACAAGAAATTAATGCGGTGGCGCCGGTAAAGGCCGCCAACCAGAATGTTTTCATAAATATTCTTTTTTTATTTTTTAGTTCCATTCCTTTCAATTCTATGCAATTTACGATGATTTTAAATGGGTGGTTTGCGAGCTGCATGACAGGAAAATATCTTTCTGAGTTCGTTAACAAATTATAGAACTACAGGATGGCGACCTTCGATGTGACGCCACAGTTGTTCAATGTAGAACAGAACCCTGAAAGGAGCGTCGCAAGAGAAGCTTAATAGAATTACTTTTGTTGGCTAAAAAATTATTTTAACGATCAGATGAAACTTTTCCCCGAATCGGCATACATACAATTAGAATTTGACAAAGTAAAAACATTGCTGGCTGAACATTGCAGAAGCGAATATGCAATTGAGAAAGCAAACCTGTTAGGGATTCACACACGAATTGAATCCATAGAAACTGAATTGCGGCAGAGTTATGAATACAAGCAGCTTTTACAAAACAGCATCTATTTTCCAAACGACCCGGTATTTAATTTGTCAAAGGAATTAAAAATGCTTTCAATTCCTGGTGCAGTGCTGGCAGGTGATGAATTGATCGAGATAAGAAAGCTGGCTGAATTGATGAAGAATATTTTCCGCTGGTTTGATGCGGAAAGAAGAAATGTGTACAATAGCCTGGTAAAAATTATTGATGGAACTTATTATGAAAAAGCTATCATTGAAATGATAGATGATATAATTGATGAAAGCGGCCAGGTAAAGGATAATGCGTCGGATGAATTACAAAGTATCCGGATAAATTTATATCGTAAGCGGAATGAATTGCGCAGAGTTTTTGACAGGATCATTTCCAAACTAAACAAACAAGGATACCTGGCTGATATCGAAGAAAGTTTTTTAAATGGCAGAAGGGTGGTGGCCGTTTATGCTGAACAGAAAAGAACTGTGAAAGGGATTTTGCATGGCGAAAGTGAAAGCCGCCGCACTACTTTTATAGAACCGGAAGAAACGATCGAATTGAACAATGATATTTATTCGTTGGAAAGCGATGAGAAAAGAGAAGTATATCGCTTGCTTCGTGATCTGACTGCTAAACTTTCTGTCTATTCCTCTTTGTTATCAACTTATCATTCTATTTCCGGTGAGTATGATTTTATCCGTGCTAAGGCGAAACTTGCTTTAGATATGAATGGTGAATTTCCACTTGTAGAGGATAAAGCTATTGTTCATTTGGAAAAAGCTTTTCATCCTTTGCTGTTCCTGTATAATAAGAAAGCTAACAAGCCAACCATTCCTGTTTCACTAACACTTGATGAAACTAATAGAATACTTGTTATAAGCGGACCGAATGCTGGTGGTAAAACAGTAACACTTAAAACTGTTGGTCTTTTGCAAATGATGGTGCAGAGTGGTTTACTTGTACCCGTACAGCCATCTTCAAAATTTGGAGTATTCAAACAGCTGCTTATCCATATCGGCGATACACAAAGCCTGGAATTTGAATTAAGCACCTACAGCAGCCATTTGAAGAACATGAAATATTTCATGGAATCAGCCAGTGGTAAAACACTTTTCTTTATTGATGAATTAGGTAGCGGAAGTGATCCGAACCTTGGTGGCGCATTTGCAGAAGTAATATTAGAGGAGTTAGTTAAGAAACATTCTTATGGCATTGTTACTACACATTACCTGAATCTGAAAGTGATGGCGAGTAAAACTCCCGGCATTTTAAATGGTGCAATGGCATTTGATGAAAAAAATCTAATGCCTTTATATAAACTCAATATCGGTAAGCCCGGGAGTTCATACACGTTTGCCATTGCTGAAAGAATAGGTTTGGATAGGCCCCTGATCGATCGTGCAAGAAAAATGGTAGATGAAGAACATTTTCGTCTAGATAAATTGTTGAACAGAACAGAGCAGGATCTTCATAATCTTGAGAAAAAAGAAAAAGAACTGCACCAGTTGCTGCAGGAGAATGAAAAATTGAAGAAAGAGATGAAGCATACAATGGATCGGGAAAAACATGATCAGCAAGTGGAACTTTTAAAACATCAGAATAAAGTCTCTGAAGAGAAATTGGTTTACCTGAAAGAAATGGAAAGAAAGCTAAAGCAAATGGTGATCGATTGGCGAAAGGAAGAAGATAAAAGCAAAGTGATCAAAAATATCAGTGCTCTTTTATTTAATAAAAACGAAAAGAAGGCTACTGGTAAAATGCAAAAGCAAGTAGAATCAAAATTTATTGAGCTGACCGGTGAAATAAAAGTTGGAGAGAAAGTAAAGATGAAAAAGAATCACCAGGTAGGACAGGTCCTAGAATTAAGGGGAAAGAAAGCTGTTGTGAAGATTGGAATGCTACCAATACATGTTGACATAAAAGATCTTGTATTGGTTAAATCAAAACGAGACGGAGCTGATAATAAATAAAAATCCCGCCAAGGGCGGGACTAACTTGCGTTTTTAGTTGTGTACAAATTTAAAGACCTGAATGGATATAACTCTCCAGGTGACTAATAGTTTCTTTTTGCTGTAATATAGTTTCTTTTACCACATCACTCATGCTTACAATACCTGCTAAAAGATTCTTTTCAAAAACTGGCAGGTAACGAATGTTTTTATCAGACATAAGTTGCATACAGTATTCTACACTGTCGCTGGGATTTACGGCCGGTAAATTTGTGGTCATGATCTCGGAAACCTTAGTGTCAACAGAACTTTTGTGCCTTAGAGCAATTTTTCTTGAGTAATCTCTTTCTGTAATTATACCAAGGTATTCACCGCCATCCATTACTAGCACGGAGCCGATGTTTTTTTCAGCCATAATGTTCAGTGCCTCGATCACTTTTGTGTCGGGGGCCACTGCCACGGCTGAAGCTCCTTTTCGGCCAAGAATGTCAGAAACTTTACGCATAGTTGGTAGTTTTAGTTTTAGGTAGTGAAAGTTACAGAAAAAACACAGCGTTTTCAAAACTAATTATATACACAGTTTGCACGAAATATTATCTTTATTATCCTTAGTTTGTATTCAATCATGGTGAAAAAGATACCTACTATAAAAGAAATTGCAAAGAGATTGAACGTTTCTGTTTCTACAGTTTCAAGGGCATTGCATGATCATCCAAGCATTGGTTTGCGAACAAGAATGCAGGTGCAGCAGGTGGCTAAAGAGATCAATTATGAACCAAACCAGGCTGCAATTTTTTTTAAACAGGGAAAAACTTTTACACTTGGCGTTATCCTACCTAATCTTCAGGAGCAATATTTTTCAATAGCAATAAATGGTATTGAGAAAATGGCGATCGAGAACAATTATAATGTACTCATCAGCCAAAGTCATGATGATCCTAAAAGAGAAAAACAAATAGTGGAAACAATGCGACGCAACAGGGTTGATGGTATTATTGTTTCCGTATCAAAAAATTCCGGCGATTATAAACACTTCCAGGAATTAGAACAATTCAATATACCAGTTGTTTTTTTTGACCGTGCGCCGGAAATGCCGAATGCGATCTCTGTTACCTGTAGTTTAAAAAGAAGTACGGTTGCAATGGTGGACCTGTTTGTAAAAAAAGGAATAAAAAGAATTGGATTTATAAATGGCCCTGGTGCCATTTCACTTACACAGGAAAGAGCTGATGGTTACAGGGAAGGGTTAGCGAAAAATAAATTGAAAGAAGAGAAAGAATTAATTGTACAAACTGATCTTACAACAATTGGCACTGAAAAAGCTATTGGTAAATTATTGGCATTAAAAAAATTACCGGGAGCTGTTATTGCATTTAATGATTACGTGGCGCTTGATGCAATACGATATGCAAGAAAAGAAGGGCTTAAGATCAATAAAGACATTTTTTTTGGTAGCTATGCAAACCTGCCGATCATACATTACCTGGATGATCCTCCAATTGTATCAGTTGAACAGTTTCCTTTTGAGCAAGCGGAAAAGGCAACTGATATTTTACTACAGTTGATCAATAGGAAAGAAAATAACTCAACAAGCTTGCCGCAAAAAATTGTTTTGGAAGGAGAGTTGGTTTTGCACGAGGAATAATTTCTCAATCTGCAATAACCATTTTTTTCACTGATGATTCCCTTATCTGTAATTCCGGAGTTAAAATTCTTTTCTCAAATTCTTTTATCGGTCTTTTGCTTTCAATAAGCTGCAAGAGTAATTCAGTAGCATCTTTCCCCATTTCAAAAGCCGGTTGTCTTACCACCGTAAGAGGCGGATCTATAAGTTCGGCAATATCTGAATTTGAAAAACCAACAACTGAAACATCATCTGGCACCTTCAATCCTCTTCTTTTTAATGTTTTCAAACACCCTGTTGTGAGTTTGTCGCTGGTTGCAAAAATTGCATCGGGTTTATTTCTTTGTGTAAATAATTTATTAACGGCATCTTCAATTTCTTCAAACATCATTCCACCATAAAAACAATGCTGGATATAATTTTCATTTACTTTTTGTCCATTTGCGATCAATGCTTCTTTATAACCGCCAACACGTTCATGAGTGATCGATAAAAATTCTGAGTTAGTTAATACAGCAATTCGTTTATGCCCGTTCCTTATCAAATGTTCTGTAGCCTCATAACCTCCTTTAAAATTATCAACGATCACTTTATGCGTATTGATCTCGTCGGTTATCCGGTCAAAAAGGACAATTGGGAATCCCTTTGCGTGTAAAGCTTTCAAATGACTCAAGTCATTTGTTTCAGTGGAAAGAGAAATCAGCAATCCATCAACTGAACGAGATGCGAGGTATTGCAGATCTATTACTTCCCGATCATAAGATTCCCGGCTTTGTGAAATAATAACATTATAACCTTTGTCGTAAGCAATAGACTCAATTCCGTTAATAACCTGCGAGAAAAAATTATTGGCTATTTCACAAACAACTACTCCGATCGAACGGCTTCTTCTTTCTTTTAAACTTAATGCGATCGGGTTTGGACGGTAGTTCAATTTTTCAGCGCAATCAAGGACTAATTGTTTTGTTTCCGGGCTTATTTCATAACTATCCCTTAATGCACGGGAAACGGTAGAAGTGGAGATGCCAAGTGCACGGGCAATATCTTTAATAGTTACAGCTTCAAATTTCATATACAGGCGGCAAAGTTACGTTTTAAAGATACGTTTTTCAGGTGAGTGGCATCTGCATTTGATCTAATTACGATTTAATATAAACGAGCAAAAAAAGAACACAACCACCTTGCAGCATTCATTTATTTATTGTGCTCTTTTTTACGGAAAGACAAGTGCAAAATTTTCGTTAACGTTATCGGGAACGTTTGCGTAAATAAACACCTAACTCATTGATTTAAATATGATAAATACTAATTAGCATTGGGCTTTGATTCCGGACCGTATAAGACGGTTTATCACGATTAGTCAGGCATCACGACACCCTTCAATTTAAAAATTAAAAACTGCCATATGAAGCAATTCGCAATTACATGTTCACTTTTATTCTTATCGCTACTGGTTTTTGCACAAGAGCGGCAAATAAAAGGCCGGGTTACAGATGATGCAGGTGCGCCTATAGTCGGTGCATCAGTTCAGGTACAGGGTGAGAAAAAAGGAACAGTAACTGATAAGAATGGTGACTTTACTCTTTCTGTAGCGGGTACAGGAAATGTTACACTACTCATTACCGCATTAAGTCATAAAGCATTTACAATTAGTACTGACGGAAGTACACCGATTTCTGCAAAATTGGAAAAAGAAAATGTTGTTTTGGATGAAGTTGTTGTTACAGGTTATCAAACTATCAAGAGAAAAGATCTGACGGCATCCGTTTCATCTATTTCTGCAAAAGATCTAAAAGATAATACAATGGCTTCAGCTGCGGAAGCACTGAATGGTCGATTGGCTGGGGTAACTGCTACTACTTCCGAAGGTTCACCTGATGCTGCGATTCGTGTAAGGGTTCGTGGAGGGATCTCAATCACACAGAACAATGATCCTTTATATATAGTCGATGGTGTTCAGGTTGAAAACGCATTGAATGTGATCGCACCCGGAGATATTCAATCAATTGACGTCTTAAAAGATGCTGCAGCAACTGCTATTTATGGTGCCAGGGGTGCAAATGGTGTTTTTGTAATTACAACAAAAATTGGTAAACCGGGACGTACAATAGTTACTTATGATGGTTTTATTGGAGTAAGAGAATTAGCAAGCAAGCTAAAAGTAATGAGCCCTTATGATTATGTAATTTATCAGTGGGAAAGAACCCGTCCAAACAGCACTGACTCTACGAATTTTGCGAAAAGCTTTGGTTCAACCTGGGATACACTGAATGTTTATAAAAATACGCCTCCAATTGACTGGCAGGAAGAAATCATGGGCAATACGGGTATGACCACCAAGCAAAATATTGGTGTTTCAGGAGGTAGCAAAAAAATCACTTACAATTTCGGTTATACATATAACAACGAAAAGCCGATCGTGGTCAACTCAAATTTTAATCGTCATATTGTAAATGGAAGAGGGGAATATAAAATAACAGATAAAATAAAGATTGGAGCAGGTGCCCGGTATACTTACCAGGATGTAGTAGGTGCTGGTATTTCGAGTGAAACCAGCACATCATATGCTCGTTTGCGCAACGCAGTAAAATACAGACCGTTTTTTGCTGATACATTAGCCATAGATGATCCTGATCCATTGGTGGTAAATCCAGGTAATGGTGTGACCCTTGTAAATCCAATTGCACTTGCTAATGCGGAATATCGCAGAAAAATAACTTCAGCGTATAATTTAAACGCCAATATTTCTTATAACATTACTAAGAATCTGAATTTCCGTTCAACTATTGGTTATGATAAAAATGATTTTACTGACCAGCAGTTCTTTGATTCAATCACTTCATTTTCTGTGAACCAGGGAGGAGGAAAACCGATTACTCGTGTGGATACTCTTTATAGAAAAGTAATTAATAACTCAAATGTTTTAACTTATTCGGTCAAGGATTATAAAGGGAAACATGATTTTGATATTCTCCTGGGTGAAGAGACTTACGAATCATCTACGGATTCACGTAGTGGACAGTTTGGAAGTTTCCCAAAATTCACTTCACATGATGATGCTTTTGATAACCCTGGTCTTGGAACGGTTTGGACAGGATTTCCTATATATATCAAAACAAAATATACAAGCCTTTCATTTTTTGGACGTATAAACTATGCATTTCTTGACAAGTATTTGCTCACACTCAATGTGCGACACGATGGAGCTTCAAAATTTGCTGAGCCTAAACGTTGGGGAACTTTTCCGGGAGGTTCTATTGCATGGCGTGTGAGTCGTGAGAAGTTCATGGAGAATGTTACATTCATCAATGATTTGAAATTAAGATTTGGATATGGGAAAATTGGGAACAATCGCATTGATGACTACCTGTATTTAACAACTTTTAATTACGGTACATCTTTTTATGGTTTAAATAATCAGACGGTAAATGCCTATACTGAAAATAGTTTAGCTAATACAGAACTTCAGTGGGAAAGCCTCGTAAACAGGAACTATGGTATTGATATCTCTTTATTCAAAAGTCGCTTGAATATGAGTTTGGATGTTTATGACAATACTTCAGATAAATTATTATTAAGAGCGAAAATCGCTCCTACCTATGGATTCACTGATCAATTGCAAAACGTTGGTGCTACCAGCAACAAAGGCGTCGAATTGCAATTGAATGCTGTAATTATCAGAAAGCCTAATGGGTTTACATGGAGTGCTAATTTCAATATTTCGCATAATAAAAACATTGTTGAAGCTTTATCTAAAGGACAAACTGAATTTGCTGGTGGACCCGCTTGGGGAATATCAGGTCAGCCAAATGATTACCTGGTAAGAATCGGTAGCCCTGTTGGAGCCATGTATGGTTGGGAAACCGATGGTTTTTATAAAGTAAGTGATTTTGATTACGACAATACAACTACACGTTACACATTAAAATCAGGTGTTGCAGAAATGCAAGTTCCAAGCTCGTATGTTGTACCAGGCGCCATTCGTTTCAAGGATCTCAGTGGACCTGCAGGTAAACCGGATGGAGTGATCAATGATTTTGATAAAACAATAATCGGAAATCCAACACCGAAATTTTCTGGCGGTCTAAGCCAAACGTTCGCCTACAAAAATTGGGATGCAAGTATGTTTATTAATTTCTCTTCTGGCAATGATATCTATAATGCAAATAAGATCGAGTTCACGAGTGCTTACAATGTGACTTCTAATCTTTTGGATGATATGAGCGATCGTTGGAGAACAGTTGATGCTACTGGTAAAGTGATCGAAAGTTTTCAATTAGTTAGTGGCAAGCTCTATGCATTCGGTGCTGCACCAGATGTATTGGCTAATGCTAATGCAAATGCTCAAATATGGATGCCGAGTGGACTTACAAATTTTGGTTCTGGTGGCGGAAACTTTAGCTATTATCCGCATTCCTGGGCAATTGAAGATGGATCTTTCATTCGACTGAATAATGTGACAATAGGATATACCTTAAAACCCAAGGCAAAAATCGGCATCACAAAGCTTCGTCTTTATTTGTCCGGTAACAACCTGGCAGTAATCACTGACTACTCAGGTTACGATCCTGAGGTAAGTGTGAGAAGTAGTGGTCTTACGCCGGGTCTTGATTATTCCGCTTATCCGAAAAGCCGTTCATACATATTCGGTGTGCAGGCAACTTTTTAATAACACAAACAATTCAGAAATATGAATAAAAAATATTTAAACCGTCTTGCAGCACTTCTGATAGCAAGCTTGATCATAACAGCAGAAAGTTGTGAAAAATTTCTGGATCAACAACCAATCACATCTGTTGGTCCTGATGTTGTTTTTAACAGTGTTGATAATGCCAGGTCTGCATTGGTAGGTGTGTATGCACAATTAACCGGCGATGCAAGTTATGGACTTAGAATAAGTTTGTACTTCCCGATTGGAACTGATGAGATGCAGGGACCAACAGGTGCTGCAGATGGCTCAAGAAGAGACTTCCCGCTTTATGCCACTACGCCGACAAACAATAATATGTTTGCTCCGTATACTCAGTTATTTAAAGGGATTCAATACGCAAATCTTTGCATTGCCAATATTCCTGCAATGAACTTATATGAAAACGGAACAGACCAGGAGAGAAAGCAATTGCAACGTATGCATGGGGAAGCTTTGACATTAAGGGCCCAGTTTTATTACGAGGCGATCAGGAATTGGGGGGATCTGCCAGCACATTTTGAACCTGCTGAAGTATTAGCAGTAAAAGATCCTTTTCCTGTAAGGACCGATAGAGACGTGTTGTATGAACAATTATTAAATGATCTAAAAAAAGCAGAAGACTTAGTACCCTGGCGCAATGAAGTTTCTTCAATGGGCGACGCAGCAGATGAAAGAATTACTAAAGGAACTGTAAAAGCATTAAGAGCAAGGATCGCATTGACCAGAGGTGGTTATTCTTTAAGACAAGATGGTACTATCAAAAGAGGTTCTAATTACCAGACATACTACCAGATCGCTAAAGATGAAACCAATGATATTATTAATTCCGGTCAGCATAGTTTAAATGCGAGTTACAAAGATCTTTGGAAAAACCAGGTAGGCGGTAAGGTGGCAAATGATCCAAATGGTGAATTAATGTTCCAGGCAACAGGAATTGGTCGCACTGCTGCAGCAGACACAAAGATGGGTTACTACAATGGTCCAACCGTGGTAAATATTGCCACACAAGCAGCAGCAACTGGTAACAGCGGAGTAATTGTATTACCTACTTATTTTTATCTTTTCGATTCTTTAGATACACGCAGAGATGTGACTTGTGCAGCATACAGTGATACCTTAGCACCGGATGGAACAACATTCTATAAGCGTGGTGTAACTATCACTGGTATTTTTGATGGTAAGTATCGCAGGAGTTGGATCAATCCGCCTTTACCAGCTGGAACTTACCTGAACAATTATTCCAGTACGAAATGGCAGATAATAAGATATTCGGATGTTTTGTTGATGTATGCTGAAGCAGAGAATGAACTGAGTGGCCCAACAACCGCTGCGTTCAACGCTATCAATATGGTGAGAAGACGTGGGTTTAATAAGCCAATTACTGCAGCAGATCCCTCTGTTGATTTAAGTGGATTGAGTAAAGATGATTTCTTCAAAGCTCTGGTAAGAGAAAGATCACTTGAATTAGGTGGTGAAGGTGTAAGAAAATTCGACCTTATCCGCTGGAATTTGTTAGCTGCTGCCATTAACGAATCAAAAGCAAACCTTACTAAAATGGGAGCTTCCACAGTAATGACTCCTCCTTCCTATATGGCGCCACCGCCTTCTTACGTTTTTGTAACTACTTTGCCAAACGCATTATATTATAAAGGAAGAACAACTTCGGATGATCTAAGTCTCAGTGGGGGACTTATTGTAAACTCTCTTTATAAGGCTGCGCCTTCTGCTACACCTGCCGGAACTGTAAAGATGGCTTGGGTAACCAACGCTATTAGTGTAGGTACTGGTACCGCTGTAACTTTAAATCATTTCGCAAATAATTTTGTAACACTGAAATCAGAATTGTTACCAATTCCACAGGATGCAATTACGGCTTATGGAAGTTTCTCTGCTAATATGCCGCAAAATCCTGGCTATTAATTTTTTGATATAAACTTTAGTAGTTATCGTTTATAAAAGCTGCTGCCTTTGCAGCGGCTTTCTTTTTAAATTTAAATATGACTTTGTTACTACGATATTTTTTACTGATAATGGTTGTGGCATTATTTGCAAAATGTAATGCTCAAAAAAATGCAGCTAGTAATGATGAAACAACTCCTATTGCATTTCCGGGAGCGGAAGGTTACGGAAAATATGCAACCGGTGGAAGAAGTGGTAAAACATTTATGGTTTCAAATTTGAATGATAAAGGTCCTGGTAGTTTTCGTGAAGCAGCAGAAGCAAAAGGAAAAAGAATAATTGTATTTGCTGTTTCAGGTACCATTCATCTCGAAACAAAACTTTCAATTAAAGGCGATGTATCGATCGCAGGACAGACTGCTCCCGGTGATGGAATTTGTTTAGCTGATAATTCAGTTTCTCTTGGGGGTGATAATATCATTATTCGCTATATGCGTTTTCGTATGGGAGATAAATATCAAAAAGGTGGAATGGTAGATGGTAATGGTGGTGATGATGCTTTTGGCGGAGTAAGAAGAAAGAATATCATCATCGATCATTGCAGCATGAGTTGGAGCACTGACGAAGTGTTTTCGGTTTATGCCGGTGATAGTACCACACTTCAATGGAATTTAATTTCAGAACCGTTGAATTATTCCTATCATTTTGAAACGGGAGATAAAGATTACGAGCATCATGGCTTTGGTGGAATTTGGGGAGGCTTACATTTAACAGCTCATCACAATTTATTTGCGCATTGTAATAATAGGAATCCAAGATTCAATGGCATTCGCCATACACCAACCGAATTTGTTGATTACAGGAATAATGTGATCTACGATTGGGGTGGAAATACTATTTATGCAGGCGAAGGCGGTGATTATAATATCATCAACAATTATTTTAAATATGGCCCCAATACAAGCAAGAGTGTAAAGTATAGAATTGTAAACCCTGGGAAAAATGAAACCATTGGTTTTGGCAAATGGTATGTAAATGGGAATTATGTAGATGAAGCCGCCGATGTTACGAAAAACAATTGGCTTGGAGTTCATATGGGAAATGGTGGAACGGAAGCTGATAAGAAAAATATAGTGATTGACAAACCACATGATGCATGGCCTATACCAACGCAAACTGCGGAAGAATCTTATGAAACAGTTTTAAGATATGTTGGCGCCAGCTATAAAAGAGATACATTGGATGAACGCATAATCAATGATGTAAAAAACAGGACCGGCAAATTTATTGATGTGCAAGGAGGTTTTCCGCATGGAACAGAGTATGAGATCACAGTAATTGCATGGCCAAACTTAAGATCAGTGGCTGCTTTAGCTGATAATGATAAAGATGGAATACCTGATGAGTGGGAGAGAAAAAATGGATTAAACCCTGCGGATGCATCTGATGCCTCAAAAGTTTCGTCTCATAAATTTTATACGAACATTGAGTTGTATATTAACAGCATTCTAAAATGAGGAAACTATTTATTCCCTTGGTTTTATTTTTAATGGCTTTTGCAATGCCTGAGAAAAAGAAGATCACCATTTGGCTTTGTGGCGATAGTACAATGAGCATTAAAGAAAAAAAGGCTTTTCCTGAGACCGGGTGGGGAATGCCATTTGTGTATTTCTGGGACTCGACTGTTATAGTTGAAAACCTTGCAAAGAATGGTCGCAGCACCAGTTCTTTTCGAAATGAAGGCTTATGGAAAAAAGTAGTCGATGGTGCGGCAGAAGATGATTATATTTTTATTCAATTCGGACATAATGATGAAGTGCCAACAAAAAAAACTTATACAACTGAAACTGAATTTAAAAATAACCTGAAACAGTATGTAGCAGAAGCCAAGGGAAAAAAGGCAATACCCGTATTGCTCACACCAATGGCAAGAAGAAAATTTGATGCGAATGGGAAGATCGAAGGCACACATGATCTGTATTCACAAATTGTAAGAGATGTAGCTAAAGAAGAAAAAGTTGTTTTATTTGACATGGATAAAATAACCCAGCAATTATATCAGCAGGTTGGTGTTGAGAACTCAAAACTTTTATTCATGCAACTAAAACCCAACGAACATCCTAACTATCCTGAAGGCAGGGATGATAATACACATTTCAATGAACTCGGTGCTCGGTTAATTGCTCAATTGGTGTTAACTGAAATAAGATCCCAAGTCCCTGGTCTTGCTGAAAGAATTGTAAAACCGATTGTAAAATGATAAATGAAAAGGATTAGCATTGTCATATTATTTTTCTCCTTCCATTTTTATGGATCTTCCCAATCAACAAAAGGTATAACAGGCAAACCAGACACTTCTTATTCTTTATACAGTGCATATGCTGGCACAATTAAATCAAATCCTGAGGCAAAAATTGTAAACGAGTTTCATTCACCTTCGATAGCAGAAGAAAAGAACATCACATATTGCACTGTTGGCAGTCGCAAATTGGCAACTGATGCGTTTTATCCTAAACAACAAAACAATAATAAAAGAGTAGCAATAATAATTGTGCACGGAGGCGGATGGAGAACAGGCAGTAGAACATTGCATTATCCCTTATCTCAACGTCTTGCTGGCCTCGGTTATGTTTGCTTTACTCCGGAGTATCGTCTTTCAACTGAAGCTTTATATCCTGCAGGTGTAAATGATATAAAAACTTCTATAAGGTGGGTTAGAAAAAATGCAGCAAAATATAACATCGATCCAGATAAGATTGTCATAGCCGGCCATTCAGCCGGCGGTGAATTAGCTGCAATGATGGGAGCAACAAATGGTATTGCTTCATTTGAGGGTGATGGTTGTAATAAAAATATTTCAAGTAAAGTAAATGCAGTGATCGATATGGACGGATTACTTGCATTCATCCATTCCGAATCAGGCGAGGGAGATGATAGTAAAAGAACATCTGCTGCTACCAACT
Organism: Chitinophagaceae bacterium; assembly: GCA_044867875.1. Lineage (GTDB taxonomy): Bacteria > Bacteroidota > Bacteroidia > Chitinophagales > Chitinophagaceae > VBAS01. The sequence continues at coordinate 7,735 of JBIOVR010000292.1, read as the reverse complement.
GGTTTGGTTATTCAAAAACCGAAAACCCGGAATTGTGGAAGCAAGGCTCGCCGCTAACACATATAGGCCTGCATACTCCGCCAACTTTATTCATCAATAGCAATGTGGGAAGAATGCATGCGGGAAGAGATGATTATATCAGGATCTTGAATGAGTATGATACTTACACAGAAATAAAATCATTTGATGCGCCGCATTCATTTGTTTTGTTTGAACCTTGGTTTACTCCGATGATCATAGCTATTGATGGGTTTCTGCAAAAAGTTTTTGACAAGAAGAGCATTAACTCAGTTGCAATTACGGTGGCACAGGATGGGAGTGGGAATTATAAAACTGTCCAGGAAGCGTTGAATGCAATTCCTGCAAATAATAATAAAAGCGTCGTCATTTATATTCGGAACGGGGTTTATTATGAAAAACTTTTTCTTGACTCAACTAAAAATTTTGTTACGCTGATCGGTGAAGATAAATTCAAAACAATACTCACTTACAACGACCATGCTGGTAAGGCCGCTTCAAATGGAGATAGCATTAATACAAGAACATCATGGAGCTTTAAGATCAAGGCTGATAATTTTATTGCAAAGAATATAACGTTTCAGAACGATGCAGGATTTAATGCGGGGCAAGCTGTAGCTGTTGAATCCGATGGTGATAAAATGGAATTTATTAATTGCCGCTTTATTGGCAACCAGGATGTGCTATTTACAAAGAGTGATAAAAGCAGGCAGTATTATGAAAATTGTTATATAGAAGGTACAACGGATTTTATCTTTGGTTCATCTACCGTTTGGTTTGAAAAATGTCATATTCATAGCAAAAAGAATTCGCATATTACGGCAGCTTCTACACCAAAAGAGAAAGAGTACGGGTATATATTTAATGAATGCATATTGACAGGTGATACATCTTTACATAATGTTTCATTGGGAAGACCATGGCGACCTTATGCTAGTGTCGTATATATAAATTGTTTTATTGGTGAACATATTAAATCGGAGGGTTGGAGCAACTGGAATAATACCGATAATTACAAAACAACCCGGTATGCTGAATATAAAAATTACGGACCTTCATCAGAACCGGCAAAAAGAGTGGAATGGTCAAAACAGTTGACAGATGAAGAGGTAAAAAAATATGCTATTGTAAATGTTTTAAACGGGTGGAATCCCAAATCTGAAAAATTTTGAAAACATTTTTTATACTGTCAGTCTGTATAGCTGCTACTTTTCAAACAGCAGCGCAAACGGCCAACCCGCAGCAATACAAATATGTATTTACAGTAGCCAAAGATGGTACTGGTGATTATTACAATATCCAGGATGCGATCGATGCAATGCGAGTTTATCCTTTGGCTCCAATTACATTATACATTAAGAATGGTATTTATAATGAAAAGATAGGATTGCTTGCTAATAATACCGATGTGACCTTTATCGGTGAGAATATCGACAGCACTATTATTACTTACAATGATTATTCAGGTAAAGACAAGCATACAACCTTCACTTCATACACAGCAAAAATTTCCGGCAATCGTTTTAGGGCGGAGAATATAACATTTGCAAATAGTGCAGGGCCGGTTGGACAGGCTCTCGCTTTGTATGTTGATGCTGATAAAGCAGTTTTTAAAAATTGTAAATTCCTTGGTAACCAGGATACGATCTTTACCGGCGGTGAAAATGCAAGGCAGCTTTTTACTGATTGTTTTATAGAAGGAACAACAGATTTTATTTTCGGCCCGGCTACATCAGTGTTTCAGAACTGTATTATAAAAGCAAAAGCAAATTCTTACATCACGGCAGCGAGTACGACCCCCGGAAAAGCGTTTGGCTATATTTTTATTGACTGCAAAATAATTGCTGACTCAGCTGTTAGTAAACTCTATTTAGGAAGACCATGGCGTGCAAACGCTAAAACTGTTTTTATCGCCTGCAATTTACCCAAAGTAGTTGCGCCTGAAGGCTGGGACAACTGGAACAATCCTGAAAATGAAAAGACAGTTTTTTATGCAGAATATAAGAGCAAAGGAGATGGTGCTGCACCGGGCAAAAGAGTTAAATGGTCAAAGCAATTAAATGATAAGCAAGCACAGTACTATTCCGCAACAACTATTTTTTCGTTTTCAGTAAAAGATGAGGGAGTGAGTGACGCATGGTTTTCAGATAAACCAGCAAAGCAGTTTGAATATGTTGCTTTTACAAAGAAACCACAAACAGTGATCGACTTATACAATGGTGGAGTACCAAATAATAAACAAGTTGCTAATAAAGAGAACTCAACTACAAGAGATAATGTCACCCGAATTGCAAAAGTGAGTAACCCGACACTTACAGTCTTTAAACCTGCAAAACCGAATGGCCAATCAGTGATCATTTGTCCCGGCGGTAGCTATGCGATACTTGCTTTTGATAAAGAAGGTACAAGAGTAGCGGAAGAGTTCAATAAATGGGGCGTTACCGCTTTTGTTCTGAAATATCGCTTGCCTGATGATTCAATTAATATTGACAGAAGTCTGGCTCCACTGCAAGATGCACAACAAGCTATTCGTTGGGTAAGAGCGAATGCGGCCCAATATGGCATTGATCGAAATAAAATTGGTATCATGGGTTTTTCAGCAGGCGGACATTTAGCATCGACTGCGGCAACACATTTTAATTTTAGAGCCGATGCTTCTAACAATGATACAACCTCTGCTCGTCCTGACTTCGCCATCCTAATTTATCCCGTAATTACTTTCGACAGCAGCTTTGGACATAAAGGTTCAAGAAACAATTTAGTTGGGGCGAATGCATCAAAAGAGAAATTCGATTTTTACTCAAATGAATTACAGGTAACTCCAACAACACCACCGACATTTTTAATTCATGCAAGCGATGATGCAACGGTACCTGTTGAGAATAGCATTCGTTTTTACCAGGCATGTACAAAGAATAAAGTATCTTCTGAGATGCATATTTATCCTAAAGGCGGACATGGATTTGGTATGTATAATAAAACGACAGATGATAATTGGATGGAAAGATTAAGGAATTGGCTAAATTCAATCAAATAAAACTCTATGCAACCAATCAGTACGGCAATATGTTCTTTTGGAATGAGTGGGTGGGTTTTTCATGCACCTTTTCTGTCGGTTGATCCTCATTTTAATTTTTATGGTGTTTGGGAAAGGACAAAGAATCTTGCGCAGGAAAAATATCCCGGCGTAAAAACATTTCGTACACTGGAAGATATGCTGGCTGATAAAAATGTTGAACTGGTTATTGTTAATACACCCAGTGTCACTCATTTTGAGTATGCGATGGAGGCGATCCTTGCGGGCAAGCATGTTATTGTAGAAAAACCTTTTACGGCAACAGTATTACAAGCTGAAGAGCTAATTGCAGCAGCAAAAAAGAAAGATGTAAAACTTTCAGTGTATCATAACCGGCGATATGATAGCGATTACAGAACTATAAAGAAAATTCTAAATGAAGGATCACTTGGTAGAATTGTCGAGGCAGAAATTCATTATGACAGGTATGTACCCGAACTAAGTTATAAAATACATAAGGAAACACCAACACCGGGTGTTGGCGCAGTTTATGACCTGGGTTCTCATTTAATTGACCAGGCTTTACAATTATTCGGAATGCCGGTAGCGCTGTTCGCTGATATTACCATTAATCGTCCGGGATCAAAAGTGGATGATTACTTTGATATTAAACTTTTTTATCCCACTCACCGGGTAACACTGAAGTCGAGTTATTACGTACGTGAAGCTTTACCGGGTTATATCTTTCATGGCACAGTTGGTTCGTTTATAAAACACAAAACTGATGTACAGGAAACAGATCTGCAAGCTCACAAAAAACCAGGTGGTGCAGATTGGGGAATTGAACCCGAAGATCAAAAAGGATTATTACATAGTGAAAAAGATGGAAAGGTGATTAAAGAATATATTCCATCGATGAAAGGAAATTATGGAGATTATTACGACGGAATTTATAATGCAATTCGTAATGATGCTGACGTGCCTGTGTCGCCAGAGGATGCACTGAATGTGATAAAGATTATTGAAACAGCTTATGTAAGCAATGCAGAAAAAAGAGTGATCGAATTATGAGGAATGCATTACTGTTACTGATCTTGCTTTCTCTGAAAGTTGCTGCACAGCAACCGGTTTCAAAAGTGTGGATAGCAGATAATGGTGATGGCACATATAAAAATCCAATTATCAATGCTGATTACAGCGATCCTGATGCAATAAGAGTAGGTGATGATTATTATATGGTGTCTTCTAGCTTCACACATATTCCCGGTTTGCCAATTCTTCATTCAAAAGACCTGGTGAACTGGACGATCATCGGCCACGCATTGAAAACGCAACCACCGTATGATGTGTATGATAAAGTACAGCATGGTGCAGGTGTTTGGGCGCCATCGATACGTTACCATAACAATGATTTTTATATTTATTACCCCGATCCGGATTTTGGAATTTATTTGATCAAGTCTAAAAACATTCTTGGACCATGGACTGAGCCATTATTAATTGAAGCAGGCAAAGGATTGATCGATCCTTGTCCTTTATGGGATAATAATGGAAAAACTTATTTAGCTCATGCTTATGCTGGCAGTCGTGCAGGAATAAAGTCAATCATAGTAGTGAAAGAAATGAATAAAGAAGGAACAAAAATTATTAGTGATGGTGTAATGGTGTATGATGGTCATGAAATGGATCCTACAATTGAAGGCCCGAAGTTTTATAAACGGAATGGCTATTACTACATTTTTGCACCGGCAGGGGGAGTTAGCACAGGTTGGCAATTGGTTTTAAGAAGTAAAAATGTGTATGGTCCTTATGAAAGAAAAGTTGTGATGGACCAGGGAACAACTTCGATCAATGGACCACACCAGGGTGCATGGGTAACAACTCAAACAGGAGAAGATTGGTTCCTTCATTTCCAGGATAAAGATGCTTATGGAAGGGTTGTTCATTTGCAGCCAATGAAATGGATAAAAGATTGGCCAGTGATCGGTATAGATAAGGACGGAGATGGAAAAGGCGAACCTGTTTTGGTCAATAAAAAACCTAATGTTGGCAAGCAATATCCTGTGTCAACAGTTCAGGACGGTGATGAATTCAACACAAGTACATTTGGTTTACAATGGCAATGGCAGGCGAATCCGAAAGAAGGCTGGGCATTTCCAACACCGAATGGCTCTTTGAGAATGTTTTCAATTTATCAGCCTGATTCAATCCAATCAGTTTGGAACTACCCAAATATTCTTGCACAAAAATTCCCGGCTGAAGAATTTACGGCAACAGTTAAGGTCTCATTCAAACCAAAATTTGAAAATGAAAGATTTGGTTTGATCATTTTTGGTACTGATTATGCATCTCTTTCAGTTGTTAAGAAAAACGATGGGATTTATATAGTTCAATCTGAAAATATCAATGCGGATAAAAACAAAAACGAAATTGAAGTTTCAAGCAAACCGGTAAGTGGCAATGAATTTTATCTGAAAGTAAAAGTGAGCAAAGGTGGTATTTGTAATTTCAGTTATGAATCAGAAAAAGGTTCTGTACATTTTTCAAAAACATTTACAGCAAAGCCCGCCCGTTGGGTTGGAACGAAGGTTGGAATGTTTTGCAGCAGGACTAACATTACAAATGATGCTGGCTTTGCAGACGTTGATTGGTTCAGAATAGAGAAAGCTCAATAGAATTGCTGTCGATGAACACTTCGCTTCGCTCTGTGCAGGCTGTGCGTCGCAACAGAAGTTCGATCAAGGAATAAAAGTTGGCTAACAAAAATTTAAATTAATAACTATGAGTAAGAAACTATTTTTCGGGATGATCGCATTTATTCTTTTTAGTTCTTTTTCTTTTGGGCAAACAAAAGATGAAAAAGCAGTAGCTGATGCAGTTGAACAATTGCGTATTGCAATGGTAGATGGCAATAAAGCAGTTTTAGAAAAGCTTACTGATGAAAAACTCAGTTATGGTCATAGCGGCGGTCACATTGATGACAAAAAAGAATTTGTAGACAAGTTGACAAACGGCTCTTCTGATTTTGTAACAATTGATCTCAGCGAACAAACCATCAGCATTAGTGATAAAGTGGCGATAGTTCGCCACACTTTAAATGCTAAAACAAATGATGGTGGTAAACCAGCTGAGGTCCATTTAAAGGTTTTGTTGATCTGGCAAAAGGGAAAAGGCGGGTGGAAATTAGTGGCAAGACAAGCTATAAAGATCACTCAATAGCAGGCGATCTTTAGAAAAGTTACAACCTCAATAATATTGAGTTTAACCGGTACCGTTCCCGGCATCGTTTGCGTAAATAAATAACTCTGAATATCCTGATTAACAGCGAATAATAAAGTAGAATTGTAATTCGATTGAACCCCTTAACAAAGCCTGGTATCGCCATATGAAAAAGGTTATCCTGTCGAAGTTGTTTACGATTGTTTTTCTTTTTGCATTTGCTCAAAAAGAGAAGCTGCCGGTTATAAAATCTCCCGTCTTTAAAAAGGATACGCTTAGCATAAAAAAATACGGAGCTGTCTCAGATGGTAATACATTAAATACAAAGAGTATCAATGCAGCGATAGATGCGCTAAGTAAAAAGGGCGGAGGCGTTGTATTAATTCCGTCTGGTTTGTGGCTGACAGGGCCGGTGGTTTTAAAAAATAATATCAATCTTCATTTGGCTGCTGGCGCCACGTTATTGTTTACTGCTGATAAAAATGAATACCCGCTTGTTGAGGCTAATTGGGAAGGATTACCACAGATGCGTAATCAATCACCAATTTCTGCAACTAACGCAATCAATATCGCCATAACTGGTAAAGGAATTATTGATGGTAATGGCGATGGATGGCGCATGGTGAAAAAGGATAAACTGAATGAAACACAATGGAAAAAATTAGTTGAAAGCGGCGGCTTATTGAGTGATGATAAAAAAACATGGTATCCTTCTGAGAAAACATTGAAGGGTTCGAAGATGCAAAACCCCGGGGCGATCTCTCCTGAAAAAGATGCGGCATTTTATGAAAGCATCAAAGATTTTTTGCGACCTAATCTTGTGTTACTTACCAGTTGTAAATATGTTTTGCTAGAAGGAGTAACGTTTCAAAACTCACCTGCATGGTGTCTTCATCCGCTCATGTGTGAGAACCTGACTGTAAGAAATGTTTTTGTGAAGAATCCATGGTATGCACAGAATGGTGATGGCATAGATGCAGAGAGTTGTAAAAATGTGTTGATCGAGAATACAGTGTTTGATGTTGGCGATGATGCGCTGTGTATGAAAAGTGGCAGGGATGCAGAAGGAAGAAAAAGAGGAATGCCAACTGAAAATGTTATTATCCGTAACTGTACCGTATTTGCTGCGCATGGTGGATTTGTGATCGGGAGTGAAATGAGCGGTGGCGCCAGGAATATTTATGTAAACAATTGCACTTTCATTGGTACTGATATTGGTCTTCGCTTTAAAACTACAAGGGGGCGTGGTGGCATTGTAGAGAATATTTTCATTAAAGACATTTACATGAAAGATATTCCTGCCGAAGCCATTTTGTTCGATATGTATTATATGGCAAAAGATCCTGTTGCATTAGCTGGCGAAAAAAGAGAATTACCAAAAGTTGAATTTAAAGCTGTGGATGAAACAACTCCGCAGTTCCGGAATTTTCATATCAGCAATGTTTATTGTAATGGAGTTGAGAAAGGAATTTTTGTAAGAGG
>JBIOVR010000291.1:0-4679 GCA_044867875.1 Chitinophagaceae bacterium | reverse complement strand
TTGAAAAGGGAATAAGGAAAAGTCTTGACAGGCTTGGCGTCAAATACAACTTGACCATTCTTGAAGAGCCAACGAAGTCACAATCTGAAACTGTTTTCAAAACACTTGAACAAAATAATATCAACGGCCCTTTTCTTGTTAAAGACTCGGACAATCATTTTTCGATCGACGAGATTGAAGGAAATTCAATTTGTGTATATGATATCGAGTCGTGTGGCAAGATAAATGCTGGCAACAAAAGCTATGTGGAAGCAAACAACGATGGCATCATCAACAACATTATAGAAAAAAAGATCATAAGCTCAACTTTCTGTGTGGGTGGTTATGCCTTCGAAGATGCTGCTAAATTCATAAACGTTTACCGTGAACTTGAAAAAGAGAACCGTAACAATGAACTATATATTTCACATATTGTTTTCAAAATGATACTGGATGGAGAAACCTTTATAAGAAAATTTGTGACAAACTATAAAGACTGGGGAACCTTAGATGACTGGGAAGAATACACCACCCAGTATAAAACCTTATTTATTGATCTTGATGGTGTATTGGTTGAAAATTCCGGAGAATACGTGGCGCCTTATTGGGGCGAAACAAAAGGGTTACCTCAAAACATCGCCTTTATTAATCAACTGTATGACAGCGAAAAGGTGAAAATAATAATTACTACATCACGCAAATCAGAATACAAAGAACAAACCTTACAGCAGCTTCAAAAAGAAGGAATAAAATACCATCATATTATTTTCGATCTGCTTCATACAAGTAGCAGGATCTTAATAAACGACTGGTCAGACACCAATCCTTATAAAACCTGTGATTCGATCAATATAAGACGTAACACCGATGAGTTGCATAAATACCTGAGATGAAAAAAGAACTATAATATTCTTACAAAAACAGCCTGATTAGAAAATCCGAGATATTCATAGCGATTCTTTGTTCTTGACATAAATTCCTGGAAAGCTTTGTACTCCCCTATTTCCCAGCTTGGATAACCTATATACTCATCAAAAAGAATTAACGTTCCTGGAACAATTCTATCTGTCAATAGATCCAGAATTGTAACTGTAGATTCATAGGTATCACAATCAACATGCAGAAATTTTATTTTTTGTTTATGTTGCTCAAGAAAGTTTGGAAGAGTTTCATCAAACCACCCTTTAATCAATTTCACATTGGGATTTACTTTTGGTAAGACTCCCTGGAGACTAAAGTGGCCCTTGGCAAAAGAGTGCCCACTCCAGTTTTCTTTCAATCCTATAAAAGAGTCAAAACCATAAAATGTTTCGGCTGGCAATTTTGCGCTAAAATGATTAATAGATTCCCCCTGCCATGTTCCAAATTCAAGTAAAAGCCCATCTTGAACCATGTTGTTCTCTTTTGTTTGATCCATTACATAATCTCTTAATTGCCTACCATCATAGTACCGGAGACAATGCCGAAAATTTTTAAGAGCATAGTCTAAACTTGTTTCCATCAACTTTTCCTCGTATAACAAAACCAAAGATGTTTTGTAAGGTGATAATTTCCAAAAATCAATATAAAGATCTTGCCTGAATAAATACTGAATAAACTTTCTTAGAGGGCTTAGAATTTGTTTTATTAGCTCTTTCATAATATAACAGTGAAGTTTTAGAATCAAAAAAGTATGTTTATTTTCTATGGAGAACCAAATTCATCCATACGCGGAAAAAAAATATTCCCTGGCCCCCCTGCAAAAACAAAATAAAAGCAACTTGTAGTTTCTTTAAGGGATCGTATTTACCATAATACATTGCTTCTTCAAAAAAATTCCTGATGACAGTTCTTGTAAAAAGAGTATTCTGCTTTGTTAAGGCCACCATTCTTCTGATAACAGCAAGACCAACCCATTTACCATTATAAAAATCAACATAGCAGTTCAGCTGGTTTTCATTCGCATCTTTATCGATCCATTCCAGGTATTTTTTTACCAATTGATTCGATTGCTCGTTTACTATTTTTGAAGAAGAGGGTGTTATTTTTTTACACTCACTTATTGTTGCAGAATAAAAACATAAGGGACCATTATCCCGAAAGTTTCTGTCAGAATTGATCTGGAATTTTTCGCCGTTCATCCGGAGTACATTAATTCTTAAACCAGTCAGCTCAGTTCTTTTCAAACCCAATTCCTCCAGGTAAACACTCATGCAAACTTCGGGTATCAATTGCCGGTAACCTTTTTTTTGATAAAGAGAAACTGCCTTGATAAAGTTGTAACAAAAATCGAAATACTTTTCCATTTCATCACGGCTACCCACTGCTAAAATGTCGCTATAAGACCCAATCAGCTCATAGGGATTAGAAGATGGCAGGTAAACTTTACTGTTTGTTAAACAGTCTTGAATTATATCATTAAATCCAGGCGCAATTTCATAAAGCAGATCGTACCGGGTCTTTATGATGACATCATACCGAAAATTTTTTTCTGTTTCGTATTGCTTTAATAGCTCAAATGAACGTTGTTGGGCATACAACATTGATAAGATCCCGGGTATAGGAACTGAAGTATTAACCTCGTAACCACTATCATCAAATTGTTTTGAAGATTCAATCGTATACCGAACAGGAGCATATTTTTCTTCGATCTCCTTTGCATTTACGGTAGCTGATGGGGGATTATCTGTTTTATGCTCCTTCCACCAGGCTGCTGTCACCGACTCTTCAATATCCCATGTATGACAAAATACATCCACCTGGCCATGTTTTTCAAGTGTTTTTTTTAACTCTTTAAATGAAGAAAGTGTTTGTCTAAAACTTCGTAAATGACCAAATAACACAATACCAATTCTCATAAAAACTGCATATATTTTTTTGAAAGATCATATTACTTCTTCGTAATAATAGATACATTTTAGATCTGTGAACAACACTTTCAGGATCCCAAAATCTGTTTTAATAGGCTTTCCAGCTTAGCAGGATCAGCAATTATATCAGTATCCGGCTTATCGGGATCATCTGCCTCTCCGACCATATAATAATACTCATGATCAAGTTCGTTCGCCATAGTGAAAAAACAATTGTTATGTCCTTTACCATTCCTTGTGATCTCAATTATCTTTTGTCCTTTTTGCATGAACAACATACTGGTCAATCCAGCTCCATGGGGGGCCAAAAGAACCCTGCAGTTCATGATCATCTGTACCTGCTTTTCAAATTCCACTTTTTCAGGATATATGATCTCAAATCCGAATTTTTGAAGCACAGGTAAAATATCCTCTTCGTTTTTCACCTTTCTTTTAGAAGTCATTTTTCGTGATATATATATACGATGACTCGTAGCTGAATTTGTGGGTGGCACAGCCAAGGTGATGTCTTCACGGATCTTACTCAAAATTCCTGGAAAATAATTAGCCGATGCACCATTTATTTCAGGATAAATTAGCTCGGCAACCGATGTTTTCTTTTTATCAATAAATTCATGTGGTATTTTCAATAAATTCAAACTGGATGTTATATAACTAAAATTTGAAAAGTGTTTAGGTATTAATATAGGAGCAACTCCTTCTTTTTCCTTTAACAGGTAGTATTTGGAAATTGCATCGGTGAACCAATGAAAATAATTCTGGCTCCACACATCAGTTACCCAATAATACTTTCCGCGTTTTATTTCCTTTGTAATTTCAAAAAAAAAAAGAAGTGATCTCATGATAAGTCTGCTCTTTTTCGTTTCACCCGGGTAATTCTTATAAGTTTCCCGCAAAAGAAAACCTGCCCTGCTAAAATCGAAATATCTCCTTATATTAACCTTTGACAATTTATAGTAAAAAGCCCCCGGCAAATTATACAAAAAAGCGACTTTATAAAGATGCTCTTCTTCTAAAGAATAATTTGTTGGAGCTTTTCTTATTATAGTTGTCTCAGTATAAATATTTTTTTTGATACCTCTATTCAAGATTAAAATTTTTTAAAAAATGAAAGAAGAACCTGGGGGCACAGAAGCCTCTTTCAATCTAGAATAATTAAATAAGTTTTTTATGATGGTAATAGTCTATCGTTTTGGTTAGTTCCAATCCTCTTTTCCGAAACCGACGTAATAGGATATTTTTAAGCATATTCATTGGAGAAAAATGAAATTGTTTTTTGGATGTTTTACTACCAAAAAAATCTTTTTGACCTGCCTGTACCAGTCTTTTTTGATAAGAAACTATGATTTCATTGGCAATCTCATGCATTTTACCATTCTCCATCGATAATTTTGAAAACGGTATTTCCCCTGATGGCTCTTCAGTAAAATGCGTAAAAGCTGAAAAGTGATAAAAAAGTAGCGGATATTTTTCTTCATTAACAAAATACTTCCCGTTTATTTTAAGCAATTTTCTTTCCAGCAGATTCCAGTGCGCCACATTCGCTCCCGGATGTTTAAAGATCAAAACTTTGTCATAAAACAAAGGCACAAAATTTATCCATACCTGGTCGGTAAACAGTCCAGCATATATATTAGCATAACACCAATATTTTAATCTTAGCTTCCACCACTGTAAAAATGAAAATACAGCTTCGCTGCGTTTCAATCCTAAAAAGCCAAGGTTATAAATCCCATAATTTAAAAAGTGTATTTCTGCAGCGGCAAACTTATCTTCAATTCTTGGCTGTATAATGTGTGGAGTGAGGATAAAATCATTTTCGTCAAACAAAAACAATAAATGTTCCTGTAA
>JBIOVR010000290.1:0-10205 GCA_044867875.1 Chitinophagaceae bacterium | reverse complement strand
GGAAACTTTAGGTAAAAAGAATGGCTATCAATTTTTATGGAAGGAAGCGGAAGGATCAGTAAAAGATACCATCACTCAATTTACTTTCTTAAATAACAAGACATACTATACTATTTCATCCCTGGTTGAAGACAGCGCTACACTGTTTTTTACCCGAATTGGTGCCAATGATCCAAATTTCAATCTGCGTCGTGAACCAGCTTATATAATTCGCAAGAATGGGCAGAAGCAAGTTTTTCTGAATGTTATAGAGATACATGGAAGTTATGATCCAATAACTGAATACTCTGCGAACACATATCCTTCTATAGAAAATATCAAACTATTGGAAAACGATGATTATACCGTTGCTGAAATTTCAATCAATGGAAAGAAGCTTGTGATAGCACAAAGCAATAAAATATTTAATAAAGAGACTAAGCATATGGCAAAAGGGATCAACTGGACCGGGCCTTTTACAGTTATGTACGATAATAAATTTTTGAAATAACCAACTAATACGCTTTTATGGATTCAACCGATGTAAAAAATATTTTTATCGAAGATGACCAGGTATCCTGGGAAGAAATAGACCCAGGTGTAAGAAGAAAGATCATGGCATATAATGATGACCTGATGATGGTAAAAGTTCAGTTTGATAAAGGTGGAGTTGGCTTACCTCATCATCATTCACATTCACAGATCAGTCATGTGGAAAGTGGTCAATTTGAAATAGAGATAAATGGCAGCAAAAAAATTCTTACGGCAGGCGACGCTTTTTACGTGCCGCCGAATGTAATGCATGGTGCTGTTTGTTTAGAGGCCGGAACACTTATTGATGTTTTCAGCCCGATGCGTGAAGATTTTATTGAAGATAAACGATAATATAAAAAATTTTAGTCCTGCTTAATTCATAATAAACAAAAATCAAACTGCAATATGAGAGCTTTAATTATTCATTGCATCAGGAGATCAGTAGCTAGTAAGTGGTCATTTCAGATCCTGCTACTGCTTATTTTAAATCTCCTTAGTTCTTCTCTTTTTGCTCAATCTCAAAAAGTAGAAGGAGTGGTAACCGATTCCAAAGGTGTTCCCTTACTGGGAGTAACGGTTGGAATTAAAGGTGGTAATTCAATTACTACAACTGATAACAAGGGAAGATTTTCTATTCTTGCTACACCGGGATCAATACTTGTTTTTTCATCGGCTAGTTTTTTATCTAAAGAAGAAACTGTTGATGCAAGATCTGCTATCAATGTATCTCTTTCGGAAAACGCACAGGCTTTGGAAAATGTAGTGGTGATCGGGTATGGTACTCAAAAGAAAGTAAATCTCAGTGGCGCCGTTGCTCAGATAAACGGTAAGGATCTTGAGAATCGACCTGTCGCAAACCTGACCAGTGCGTTACAAGGTATGTCACCCGGATTAACTGTAATTCGTGGTAGTGGTGAACCCGGCAGTGAAGGTTATAATATAAGAATACGTGGATTTACATCTGCAAATGCTGCATCAGCTCTCGTGCTTGTTGATGGAGTTGAGCAAGACATCAACCTTATCGATCCAAACGATGTCCAATCGATATCAATTTTGAAAGATGCATCCGCTTCTGCTATTTATGGAGCAAGAGCAGCAGCAGGTGTTATTTTGGTTACAACTAAACAAGGTTCGGCGGGAAAAACAAGGATTAATGTTACCGGTTATTATGGAGTAAATATTACGGCACGTCATCCGGAAAGACTTAATTCATGGGATGAACAGTTGCTGATCGATGAAGCTCGTTTTAATGCTACGGGTGCAAGAGAATATTCAGATGAGCAATATGAATGGATACGTAATCCTAATTTTTCTTATCGTCCTAACCCAACAGCAGATCGCTGGGAATATTATGGAAATAATAATTGGGTAAAAGAAGGAATGGATGAGATCAACCATCAACAAAATTATTCTCTTTCCATTGGTGGAGGTGAGCAAAAGCTGAACTACCAGGTATTTGGAAGCTATTATAAAAGAGATGGTGTGCTGCGTTATGGACCAGACGATAATACGAGGTATAATTTTAAAGTAAACGTAAATGCCGAGCCAAGTAAATATCTAAGCTTAAAATTAACTGCTGGTTATATCGGTTCATTTACAAATGAAAATTCTTATGGCACCGATCAGATCATGAACAGGCTTTATCGTAGCCGTACACGTCAAAATCTTTACACACCTGCTGAAGATATAACAGGTCAACCTTACAATGGAGATCTGCAGGTCAATGCTGTTGATATTGAAAAAAATTCCGGTAAGGAAGAACGCAATTATGAAACCTTCACTGGTAAATTGAATTTACAGGTAAAAAATGTAGTTAAAGGATTAACGCTTGATGTGATCGCCTGGAGAAATCAGAATTATTATGAGATGGAAAATAAGAGCAGAACTATTATTTGGTATGGCCGCACCACTAATACTGTAAGATTCAGCGTCAATCAACCTAACTCATATACACAAACTAAAAACAAAGCTTATCAAAATAATTTGCAGGGTTTTTTGACTTATAATTTTAAAGTAAAAGAACATGCATTCACGTTAATGCAGGGCGGCTCTTATGAAGAATATCGTAAAGATGAATTCACTGCGTCTGCACAAAACATGATCACAAATGATTTCTTTAGTTTCAATTTTGCTGATCCATTGACAAAGACAAACAGAGATGTGGTTCAGACCTGGGCACTCTCTTCAGCATTTGGAAGATTGAATTATAGTTTTAAAGACCGGTATTTATTTGAAGCTTCTTATCGCTATGATGGAAGTTCACGTCTTGCACCTGAAAATCGTTGGCAGCTTTTCCCTTCGTTCTCCGCTGCATGGAAAGTGAGTGAGGAAAACTTTATGAATTCGATCAATTTCATCAATAGCTTAAAGTTGAGAGCATCATGGGGACAGTTGGGTAATAGCGCTGCTATTGGCTTGTATGATTTTATTCCTTTGCTCACAAGTGGTAATAATCTCACATTTAATGGCGTTCGTACAACTTATTTTTTCCAAAGTCAGCTGGCCTCTCCTGATGTAACATGGGAAACCATTCAACAATCCAATATTGGTATTGATCTGGGCTTACTTCGTAACAGGCTTACAATAACTGCAGATTATTATATCAAAAAGAATAAAGACATGCTGGCAACATTGGATGTGCCAAATATTATGGGTGTGAATGTTGGTTTTGTGAATGTGGGTGAATTAAAAAGTTGGGGAACTGAACTTGATCTAAGATGGCGTGATAAAGCTGGCAAATTGAATTATGATATTGGTTTCAATATTTCCGATAACCAAAATAAAGTAATGAAGTATGATGGAAAGAATTCAATTGGATCAGGCGGTGTGGTACCAATAATGGAGGGATATCCATTGAATACAGTTTGGGGATACAAAACTGGTGGTTATTTCCAATCGCAGGCTGAGGCGGATGCTTATAAAGCAAAAGTTTCTTATCCATTCTTTTCAAATGTTGCGGCAGGTGATATGAAATATCTTGATTTGAATGGTGATGGCGTTATTACAGGTGGCGATGGCACTCCTGATAAACCGGGTGATCTTGTTTATCTCGGAACTACAAATGCACGATATACGTACGGCTTTGATCTCGGAGCTGATTGGAAAGGCTTTGATTTTTCAATTTTCTTCCAGGGTGCGGCGCAAAGAAAGTTTTTAATAGCGGAAGAAACATTGTCGCCAATGTTGGGTACTGCTGATATGCCATGGACCATTCACATGGATCATTGGACTCCTGCTACGCCGAATGGATTTTTCCCGAGAATGTATCAAACAAGTGCTCACAATTTCAGACCATCAGATAAATGGGCGCAGAATGGAAGTTATATACGCTTGAAAAATGTACAGATCGGGTATAAGCTTCCAATAAAAAATAGGAACATAAGAGAAATAAAAGTTTATGTTTCTGGCCAGGATCTCTGGGAATCAACTAAGGTTTTAAAAGTGTTCGATCCGGAAGTTGGAAATAATGTTAGCGCCACAGCTTATCCTTTCTATCGCACAGTAGCATTTGGTATTAATGTTTCACTTTAATCAAATTACTAAAATGAAAAAGACAAAACAATTAACAATCTATATTCTTATTGCAACACTGTTATTCAGTGGGTGCAAAAAAATAGATCGCTTTCCTGAAACAGAGTTCAGTGATGGAGATTTTTGGAACACGGAGAATGATCTTATCAATGCAGCGAATCGTCTTTACCAGGAGCTGGATGGAGATTGGATCGATAATCGTGCTGATGATGCAGTGAACCAGGGGGGACCTAATGAGATCAGTACCGGTAACAGGTCAATACCTAATACAAGCGCTGATTGGAATGACCGGTATGATGAAATATTTACTGCAAATAATATTGTAGAAAAAGCACCAAGGGCAAAAGTTACTGACCCGGTCAAAAATCGTTATTTAGCAGAAGCAAGATTTTTCAGAGCTTATGCATATTTCAAACTATTAAAGATCTATGGTGATGTACCATTAGTGTTAAAAACACTTGATGTCAATTCACCAGAACTTTATATGGGACGTTCACCCCGGGCAGAAGTAATACAAATGATCTATGATGATCTTGATTTTGCAGCTATATGGTTACCGAAAAGAGCTGACCTTCCTGCTGCACAGTATGGAAGAGTTACAAGAAGTGCTGCGTGGGCATTAAAAGCAAGAGCCGCACTTTATGAAGGAACAAGAGCAAAATTTCATAATGTTACTGGCATCAACTGGCAAAACCATTTGACTATTGCAATTGCTGCTGCACAAAGTGTAATGACTGAAGGGCACACGTTGTATGCAAACTATGGCAACCTGTTTACCCAAACCGGCGAAGGGCCGACAAATACGGAGAACATATTTGTAAAAATTTACGGTATCAGTAATGCAAATGTGATCGTAGCTCATAACAATTCAAGGGATCTTGAAAATGGCCGCATGTCGCCAACACGTAATTTACTTCGTCAGTATTTATATAGTGATGGATTGCCTGCGTGGAACGTTGACAATACTCCATCAACTACAAAATCTCCGCTTTTTGTAGCTGAAGGAAGTGAACCAAGCTATAATACAGTTCTTGATAACAGAGACCCCCGGGTTGCATTTACTTTTTTCAGATCCGGGGATGTTGCCTACCAGGGACCATGGGTTCCTAAAACATCTTTGGGTTCAAGAACTGCTTATGCTCCTAAGAAGGGATTCAGTGTAGCGGATCAAACAATAAACAATGCCGGTACAACAGATAGAATTCTTATTCGTTATGCAGAAGTTTTATTGATCTATGCAGAAGCAAAATATGAATTGAATGGAAGTATCAGCGATGCAGATCTTAATCTTTCAATAAACCTGTTGCGTACAAGAGTTGGGTTTGCAACTAAACTTACGAATACATTTGTTACTACAAACAGTTTAAGTATACGTGATGAAATAAGGCGTGAAAGAACCGTAGAGTTAGCAATAGAAGGATTCAGATATGATGACCTGGTGAGATGGAAGTTAGCCGAAACTTTATTGCCACAAAATCTTTTAGGAGCAAAATTCATTGCATCTGAATGGGTGGGAACAAATGGAAGCAGCCTTAATCTCAATTCAGACCAGGTATTAATAACCGAACAGGCAAGTTCAAGACATTTCCGGACAGATCGTGATTACCTGTACCCTGTACCAGTTCATGAGATCACTACAAGTGGCGGAACTGTAATTCAAAACCCTAATTGGCAATAATCTTTAAAAATTAAAACGATGAGATCAATAATATTTATTATAATTCTTTTTACAGCAGGTTTCATTTTCTCTTCTTGTGAGAAAAAAGATTACCCGGCTGGATTGACTGAGCTGGAACATCACTACTATGCCATATTCGTTCCTAATAATAATACCGCGGTTACTGTATCAAGATCACAAGCTGCATTGCTGAAATTCCCGGTACAATTCTATTCAACATTTACCAGGGAATATGATGCGGTTGCTAAGTATGCGGTTGTAACAACTGGGATTACCGGGCCTGCGCAACGTGGAGTTGATTATAATATCGTTGACAAGAACGGCACTGTTATACCATCAGCCGATACAACTTATTCGATCGTATTTCCAAAAGCTGTACAGGCAATGGATACTATTTATATCAAACTATTAAATAACCCTGCACCCGGTGCAAGAAAATTTGAAGTGCAGATCCTGGACAATATCACAAGCCAGTTTGATGTAGATATTTTTTCAACTGCATACAGAAGACCAATTACTATCAACTAACAGCAGTCATAAAATTTTCATAAGCAGCAAGCAAGCTTCATTATTGAAAAGCGAAGTTTGGGTTAAACCCTAGACTTCCTTTTCATAATGAAAAAGTATTTTCAGCAATCAGTAATACATAGTAATGAATAAATTTTTTATAAAACTTTTTGTTTTCTTATCATTCACATTGTTTTCAAATATCCTTTCGGCCCAGGATACAAAGGGAGCATTGCGTGATGCTGAAAAGCAGTTGTCATTTTTTTATAATAATGCAGTGAAGGAAAGGGATGGAAAGAAAATATTTCCACGTACGATCCGTAATGATTCGCTAAAGCTTGTTGTTTCTAATGACTGGACAAGCGGTTTCTTTCCGGGTATGCTTTGGTATATGTATGACTATACAGGCAAGAATGAATGGAAAACAAAAGCAGAAGAGTTTACCTCATTAATGGAAAAGGAAACGAAGAACGCCGGTTCACATGATGTAGGATTTAAGGTATACAATAGTTATGGAAATGGTTTGCGTTTTACCAATAATAAAGATTATAAAAACAAGGTCATACAAGGTGCGGCCACATTGATCACCCGGTTCAATAAAAATGTTGGTTGCATCCGTTCATGGGATTTTGGCACCTGGCAATATCCTGTTATTATAGACAATATGATGAACCTTGAGTTGCTTTTTGCAGCTACACGGTTAAGCGGTGATAGTTCATATTATAAAATTGCCGTCACTCATGCTAATACAACTATGAAGAATCATTTTCGCCCTGACTTCAGTTGTTTTCATGTAATGGATTACGATACGGTATCCGGAAAAGTTATTGGCGGAAGTACATTACAGGGTTATGCCAATAATTCAGCATGGGCAAGAGGCCATGCATGGGCTTTGTATGGTTTCACTATGTGCTATAGAGAAACAAAAGATCCGGCTTATTTAAAACGTGCAGAAAATATAGCTTCTTTTTTGATGGATCATCCACACCTTCCATCCGATAAAATCCCTTATTGGGATCTTGATGTGCCGGATATTACAAAAGAACAAAGAGATGCTTCAGCAGCTGCGATCATGGCGTCGGCATTATATGAGCTGCAAGGCTATTCACTAAATAAAAAAAAGTATAAAAGCTTTGCAGATAAAATATTGAACAGCCTTATTAAAAGTTATCGTTCCACTGTCGGCACCCATCATGGGTTTATACTTTTACATAGTACGGGCCATAAGCCCGCCGATAGTGAAGTGGATACATCCATCATTTATGCTGACTATTATTTTTTGGAAGCACTACTGAGAAGGATGAAACTTAAATAAGTCGTTGCAATTTGTTTTAACTCATTTACTGCTCAGGAATAATTCGGGCTCCCCCATAATGCGTTAGACCGTCTGCTTGCTTAATCGCGACGTTGAAGCCTTGTGATAACGTCAACGATTTTTTCAACTGAACCTTTAATACTATTGATTAGAAGACAAGAAAATTCAGTCTGACACATCCACATAGTTTTGATCCCTGAATTCTGACCTCTGTTTATATGGTCGCCGATTGTTGAAAAGGAGGATATAACTTTGTTTTCTTTTCTGGAATAAAGAGAAGTCGACATTTGCAATGAAAGCGAAGAGCCGATCTTAACGGTCCGAATGTTTTTAAAATAAACTATGTAATTCGCTTTTATGCTATCGGCCAACAACTTTAAAGACCGCCGGTCTGTTATTTGATTTACCATTTCAACTACCGTTGCATCATGTGCCATTGCAGGTATTCCATTACTTTGGTGATAGTTATTGAAAAGAAACTCATAGCTCTGCGCGGAGTATTCAGAAAGAAAATAGTAATATTTATAATCAATGATCTCCTTTAGGCTTTCAAGCGAATAAAGATCAACAGAAGAGTATTGAAATCCAGAAGGAATTGATTTTTTGATGGCCGCCAAAGAGTCAATTGAAATATTCCTGCATTCGAGGTCTGATTTTATTTGATAGAGTTCGAAACTATCCTTTTGAGTGCTAAATGATTTATCTATAATAGCAGTATCAGGTCTGAGAACAAGGAGTTTGAATGGGATAAGTCCGGTTTGCCCTAATGAACTCAGGTCGGCAATTGATAGCACAACCAATAGTATGGTGTTTTGTATTCTTGTATACACGATATTGGGGGAGAAAAATTATCTCTGAATTAGTAAACTTTATATTCTAAATTAAGAAAATGCGCTGGTTTATTCTATTCCAACAAAGAAGAATGAAGTGGCAATTTATTAGCAGCAGAACGGTTGCTTGACCCTTTCTGATTAAATTCAGTGAATAGCCCTGCAAATTCTCTTAACTCATTTGCTGCTCAGGAATAATTCGTTCGAGATCCCTTTTATTTAATGGAGTTTTTTCCCAATTCGGCTCATATTTCACAAACCATGAGAGCCAGATGCTTCTTGATATGCGCATCATCCATGGTTGCGTAACAACTAATAGAACTGCATTAGTGATCATCCAATAAAAAAAACGATTATCACGGACAGACATCCCGATCAATACAAACCATGCTATAAATGTAGCTACGCTTATTGCTACTCCCAATGCGTAACTAACATAGCCTGTGCCATAATAAAATCCCGGTTCTTTTTCAGTAGGCTGTCCACATACTGCACAATTTTTAGGCATCGCCATATTTTTTTTCAGGCTGATGCTAACCTTATTTGTAAAAATTTTTCCCTCTCTGCATCTTGGACAACGACAATCTAAAGTTGAAATAAGATAACTACGTTTCTTTTTATTGGGCATTATTTTGTGATATAAAATGAGAAATTATTTTTTGTAATGAAACAGCAGGAGTCACACCGGGTTGTCGCCACAATATATTTCCTTTTTGAAAGAGCATAAGAGTAGGTACACTGGTTACATTATAGTGCGATGAAGCCACAGGACTTTTATCAATATCGACTTTAATTATCCTTATTTGTTCACCCATTTTTGCACGAAGTTCTTCTAATATTGGTTTCATCAATTTGCAGGGGCCGCACCATTCTGCAAAAAAATCAACCAGCACCGGTTTATCGGCATTAATAATGTCGCTAAATGATTCTGTTTTATTTGTCGTTCCGTTCACCTTTTGTTTCTTTTTTAAAAATGCTCAAAAACAAACCACCCATTACTGCACCATAGGCTGTACTGTTATGCCATTTTGAGGTGATCATACAAGTGCCGGTGTTGCAGCCTACCAATTTCCAATACAAAAACCCTGCAACAGCGCCTAACATCAGGCCAAGGATCAGTAATTTATTTTGAAAAAGGAAGGGTTTCATACCGCAAAGGTCCGCAAAAGACAGGACAAACTTAATGGATAAGTTATTTTTATGTTGTGACGCAAATCACGATCCCGGATGACTTTCCCTTCAATTAGTAACCTTTATGTAACCATAACCTTCAGCCTGTTTTATAACCAGTTCGTACAAGGCATCTGGCACTGTAGTTACCCCGTTAAGTAATTGGCTCTTACTAATATTAAATACCTGCATGGCATGCTCACAGGCGGCAAAAGTTACCTTGTTTTCTGTACCGAGTTTAATTACATCACCCGATACTGTAGACTTGTCTTTTACTATCATATCCAATGCTTTTCCATAAAACACCACTTCGATCTTAGCGTCAGGATGAGAAGTAAGAATGCCGTTTATCCATCGAATTATACGTTGATGAGTGGCGGTGTCATTTGTTGTAAGATCAAATACAATATTATATGGTTTTTGCTGGGCGGATGATTGGAAGGTAATACCCAGCAAAAATGTAGCGATAAAAAACATCTTTTTCATACTTAGAATTTAGTGTACAAAAATTACGAATAAAACCCCGAAAAAAAGGATTTGCAAAACATAGTATTGTTTTTTTTCGTAGCTTATCGGGCATTTTTAAAACTTTAAAATTAAAACCTTGTATTATGGATACCAACGAAACAAAAGAAGGAACTAATCGCCGTAGTTTCCTTGG
>JBIOVR010000289.1:0-2097 GCA_044867875.1 Chitinophagaceae bacterium | reverse complement strand
TACATCATCGGTTATAACGTTTTCATTCAAATCGTGAAAGAAAAGTTTTTCTTCCTGTTCATACACATCAAGACCCAAATAACCCAGTTTACCATTTTTTAAAGCGGTGATAACAGCTTTTGTATCTACCAATGCACCACGACTTGTATTGATAAGCATGGCACCGTTTTTCATGATCTCTAATCTGTCGCTATTTATAAGATGCTTTGTTTGTTCTGTCAGCGGACAATGAAGCGACAGTATATCGCTTTGTTGCAATACCTCTCGCAGTGTCAAATATTTTATACCAAGAGCTTCTAGTTCTTTATTAACAACAATATCAAAAGATAAAACTTTACAACCGAGCCCCTGCATAATGCGTGCAAAGCACTGACCTATTTTTCCAGTACCGATCACTCCCACCGTTTTGCCATATAGATCGAATCCTGTTAGCCTGTCGAGAGAAAAATTTCCTTCTCTTACACGGTTATACGCTTTATGTGTTTTTCGGTTGAGTGTCATTATCAATGCCAGTGCATGTTCGGCCACGGCATGTGGCGAATAAGCTGGTACCCTTACTACAGTTATATTATTTTCCGCTGCGGCCACGACATCCACATTATTAAAACCTGCACAGCGCTGTGCGATAATTTTTATTCCCATTTCTTTTAATGTATTCAACACACCTTTATTCAATTGATCGTTTACGAAAGCACATACCGCATTACAACCTCTGGCAAGATTTGCCGTTTGTTCATTTAACCGGGTTTCAAAATAAAGTATTTCGTGTTGTTTGTTGTAGCGTTCAAAGTATTCCTTATCGTAAGGCTGTGTAGAGAAAAAAGCAATTTTCATATAGTAAAGCTACAGCTTGTTTAAGTTATGAATTAATATTCTTTGATCCTTACTGTACTTTTTGCATCAAGGCAAAAAGTACAACAAACACTTCCCACACTTCATCGTTCTTATCTTCGCATCATGTACTATATCGTTTACGGCTTACTCTATGCTTTTTCCTTATTGCCTTTGAAAGTGCTCTACCTATTTTCAGACATTGCTTATTTCTTTTTTTATCCTGTTTTTGGGTACAGAAAAAAAGTTGTTATGGCTAACCTGTTACAGGCTTTTCCTGAAAAAACTGAAAAGGAAAGACTCGTTATTGCAAAAAAATTTTATAAGAATCTTTTTGATATGTTTTTAGAGACTATCAAGATGATCTCCGCATCAGATAAATTTATAGCAAAGCGTTTTACTGCAAATTGGGAATTGATACGATCTCTCGAATCAACAGGTAAAAGTGTACAGGTACACCTTGGACATAATTTTAATTGGGAATGGGGAAATTCGATACTGACAAATTACACGACCTTCAAATTTTTGGCTGTCTATATGCCGATAAGGAATAAAATTTTCGAAAGATTATTTTATAAGTTGCGAACCCGCAATGGCGCTATTTTTTTAAAGGCGACAACTATGCGTGAAGAATTTTTACCTTATAGCAATACTCATTACCTGCTCGGTTTAATAGCCGATCAAAGTCCGGGGCATCCGGGCAATGCATGGTGGTTTAATTTTTTTAATAGACCAACGCCGTTTTTAAAAGGCCCCGCGAAGGGTGCTATATTAAACGATACAGCAGTTGTATTTGCATTTATTCATAAACCACGTCGTGGATATTATGAAGCAGTTTTTAAATTAGCGACAAATGATGCTGCTTCATTGACAGAACAGGAACTTACAGGAAAATTTGTGCATTACCTGGAAGAAGGGATCAGGCAATATCCCGATATGTGGCTTTGGAGCCACCGCCGGTGGAAATGGGAATGGAAACCAGAGTATGGCGAAATAATTAAATAAAAAAGCCCTACTCGAGGGCTGGGATTAATTACGCTTTATCCTTTGATTTAGCTTTTCCTTTTATGGGATTCTCGTCTTTAACTTTCTGGTCGGATTGATCTTTTTCCTTTTGATTAACGTCTTTCGCTTTTTGGTCTATTTGATCCTTTTCCTTTTTATCATTGTCTTTCCCTTTTTGATCGGGTTGATCTTTTTCCTTCTGGTTGACGTCTTTTGCTTTTTGGTCTATTTGATCCTTTTCCTTTTTATCATTGTCTTTCC
>JBIOVR010000288.1:0-3216 GCA_044867875.1 Chitinophagaceae bacterium | reverse complement strand
TTATCGCTAACCAATATAATTTTCTTTATATAATGTTCAATAGTTGGACGGCCATCAGGGGATGAAGGATCGTTATAAACTTCTGTTTGGCCACTGTAATCAGCCTCAGATATCATCGTGGAATTTTTATCGAAACCCTCGATTTTCAGCTCATTTAATTTTTGCAAAGCCAAAATTGCGATCGGTAACTTCACGGTTGATGCGGGATAGAAATAAGAAGAATCATTGATATTAAAATAATGATCAGTGAACTTCGGATTACCGTTGTTGCCCCGATCGATTTGGGTATAAATGATCTGAACTTTATTGTCGGGGTTTGAAAGCACTGATTGAAAAAAATCAGGATGCTGTTTTAAAAGGTCAACAAGGAAAGTATGGGTAAGGCCGCTGACATTCATCATAGAGTCAGTTTTTGATTCAATTACCGGTGATTTACTGATTTTTACAGGGGTTTTACAAGCCATCACTAATAGTAAACACATTATGACCACTCTCGGAAAAATATTCATGGCTTAAACTTAATCCAAATTAATCATTTGAATCCCTGATTAGCTCCTGAAAACCACTGACATCAAGTCATTTTTTTATCCCTTTTTTCTGACCGAAACCCCTATCTTTGCCCTCCAAAAAAAAATCCCAGCCGCTTGCCCAAACCACTGTGTGAATTGGCAATGAGGCAATAAAAGTAAATCTATCCCGTATGCAATTAAGAGGTTTAGTAGCGGTGTTTGCAATCCTGCTTATTATTTATTCTGTTTGGCTTCTTTCTTTCACCTGGTTTGTGAACAAACATGAAAGTAAAATGGCTGAACGTGCCCAGGCTTACATGGATGCAACTTATCCTGAAGCAAAAAAGTTTGCAAAGCCTGCCGATTACACTGACTCGCTGAAAACACTTTATAGAACTCGTCTTAACGAAATTCTTGACAGTACGAAAGAAGACAAGATCACATGGTTTGGAAATACCTATGAGTATTCCAGGGAAAAAGAATTGAATCTTGGTCTCGATCTGCAAGGCGGTATGAGTGTGACTATGGAAGTTGAACTTACAGGTTTGATCCGTTCAATGAGTAATAATTCAAGAGACCCGCAATTTTTGAAAGCTCTTGATGAAGCTAACAAGCAAAAAGCAAACAGCGATGCTGATTTCATTTCTATATTTTATAATCAATTTAAAAGCATTGCGGGTGACGGAAAAATGGCAGGCATTTTTTCTGCAGCCAATTCCGATCAGATCGCAAGCAATGCAAGCGATACCAAAGTACTTGAAGTAATTCGTAAAGAGGCTGGCCAGGCGATAAATAGAACTTACCAGGTTCTGCGCAGCAGGATCGATCAGTTCGGTGTTGCTCAACCAAATATTAATCTTGACGAATCAAAGGCAATTATTACAGTAGAACTGCCAGGCGTTGATGATAAAGAAAGAGTAAGAAAATATTTACAGGCTTCTGCTAATCTGCAGTTTTGGGAAGTATACAATATCGGAGAGTTACAAAATGAGTTAACCGCAGCGGAAAAAGCATTTAGTGACATGATGGGGGGAACAACTGATACTTCATTAGATGCGCTGAAAGCAAAAGATACAACTGGAAAGAAAGATACTAGCGGTAAAAAGGTTAGTGATACTAACCAGGTTCTTTCTAAGATATTAAATGGTCAAACAGGAACAACACCTACCGGTTCAGCAACTGCCGCACCAACTTCAGGTGATAAAAGAAAAGCACTTGGAGAATATATACAATTCATTTCTCCATACCAGGATCAAACAACTGGTAAAGTTTCTTACCCTGCTGCTATTGGACAAGTTAAAATAAAAGATACTGGTACAGTTAGAAGATACTTGAACATGGTAGCGAATTTTCCTGCCGATGCAAGACTTCATTATGGAATAGTGGAAACAGATCCGAAAACAGAAAGGAAAAATGATTATGTAGGGTTATACGTTGTTAAAACCTACGGAATGGATAAAGCACCTATCGAAGGTGATGTTGTAACTGATGCAAGACAGGATTATGAACCACTTACTGGCAATCCAGTTGTTTTGATGAGCATGAACCAGAAAGGTGCCAGTGACTGGGCAACACTTACAGATAAAAGTGCTAAGAATAGAATTCCAATTGCGATCGTTCTTGACAATACTGTTTATTCAGCACCAGTGGCAGAACAAAAAATTGAAGGCGGTGATTCAAGGATCACAGGAAGCTTCACTATACAGGAAGCACAAGACCTTGCCAGCATATTAAAAGTTGGTAAGCTGCCTGCGCCTGCTAAGATCGTACAGGAACAAGTAGTAGGTCCAACTTTAGGAGCTGAAGCTATCCGTGGTGGTAGCATGGCATTCATTATTTCATTTGTTGTTATCTTTTTACTGATGCTGGTTTATTATAATACCAGCGGATGGATCGCTAACATTGCACTTATCCTTAACCTCCTCTTTACAGTTGGAGTACTAACTTCTTTTGGCGCCACACTTACTGCGCCTGGTATTGCCGGACTTGTTCTTACTATTGGTATGGCGGTGGATACAAACGTTATCATTTATGAACGTATAA
The DNA here is from genome assembly GCA_044867875.1 of Chitinophagaceae bacterium. Taxonomy (GTDB): domain Bacteria; phylum Bacteroidota; class Bacteroidia; order Chitinophagales; family Chitinophagaceae; genus VBAS01. Next base: position 664 of record JBIOVR010000288.1, on the reverse strand, counting down.
AAGAAGAGTTAACACGAGGGAAAGGTTATCAACTGGCGATCGCCGATGGCTATCGTCGTTCTTTACCACCTGTGCTTGATGCTCACGTAACAACATTGTTAACTGCGATCATCCTGTTCATTTTTGGATTAGGTCCTGTAAAAGGATTTGCCACAACACAGATCATTGGTATCCTGCTTTCATTATTCTGCGGTATTCTTGTAAGCCGTTGGGTGAGTGATTGGTTTACCAATAAAAAGAAACACCTCGAATACTTTACAGGTATCAGCCGTAAGATCTTTAAACACGCCAATTTTAAATTCATACAATACCGCAAAGTAGCTTACATGATCTCTTTCGTTGTGTTGGCGCTTGGTGTTGGTGCTATTTTTAATGGCTTCCACCAGGGTGTGGAATTCAAAGGAGGACGCAGCTATACAGTTCAGTTTGATAAATCAAAACCTTTGGATGTAGAATCAGTGAGAAGAGATCTTGAAGTAGCATTACAGGAAAACCCTACTATTAAAACTGTTGGACTCAATAACCAGCTTGACATTACTACGTCATATCTCATTAATGACCCACGTCCTGTTGTTGACTCTCTTGTAGAAGTCCAATTGTACAATGGCTTAAAGAATCACCTGTATGGTGCAAGTTATCAGCAATTTGATACGCAAAACAAGCT
>JBIOVR010000287.1:0-5766 GCA_044867875.1 Chitinophagaceae bacterium | reverse complement strand
CCGGCTCTGCAATATTAAGATCACCCAACATACCAAAGGAGGCAGAGATGCCGCCAAATGTCGGGTCAGTTAAAAAAGATATATAAGGGAGTTTAGCATCACTAAGTTGAGAAAGCTTGCCACTTGTTTTTGCAAGCTGCATCAGAGAGAAAGCACTTTCCATCATTCTTGCACCCCCGCTTTTTGAGATGACCATATATGGTATCTTATGTTTCATGCAATGATCGACCGCCCTTGAAAATTTTTCTCCCATCACACTGCCAAGGCTACCACCGATGAATTCAAAATCCATGCAAGCAATTACAATTTCATTGCCTGCAATTTTTCCTACCGCTACACGCATTGAATCCTTTAGATCTGTTTTATTCCAGATCTCTTCCAGTCTTTTTTTATATGGCTTCAAGTCGGTGAACTCCAAATAATCTTTACTAAGAATATTTTCAAATAATTCTTCGTATTGATTATCATCAAACAGAATTGAATAATATTCTTCGCTGCCAATGCGGTGATGGTAGCTGCATTTCGGGCAAACAAAAAGATTTTCTTTCAATTCATTTGATGTACAAATAAAATTGCATTCAGGGCATTTGGTCCATAATCCCTCCGGAGTTTCCTTTTTCTCATGTGTGCCCGTCAAGATCCCCTTTCTAATTCGTTTGAACCAGCTCGTCCTTGTCGATTCTTTTCCTTCCTCACCTGCCAGGTTCGAATCAAAATCTTCTACTTGTTTTGCCATGCAAAAAGTTTTGAGTGGTCACAAATATAGGGAATCTGTGATTTGACGTTTTGCGGTCTAAAGCTGAATATTAACGAGTGTTATTATGTTCCCGGCATTTGTTCTATGGTCAACTTTTGTTGCGTCGTACTCTTGTGCTTTTAGGAATTCTATTCACCAATTCCTGTAACATTTTGTCTTTAGATTGCTTCGGCCTTGTGAACTAATTAAGCCGATGCATTTTAATTGGCGGCCTCGCAATGACGAAGACCATACGAAGCTTGAGACTTTTTCAAACTTTTGGAAAATTCGTCATTGCAAAGCTTGCCGTTAGGGGGGATGAAAAAAATGTTTGTTGAAGGCAAGCCGAAGCAATCTAAAATTCTTTGTAAAAAATATTTAAGCCAGGATGTTTCAAAAAAATGCCCATTAACGAGATGCAGTACAAGAGTGCGACGCAACAGAAGATTAATAGAATTACAATTGCTAGGCACAAAACACAATTGCCTCCTATTTCTAAGAGGCATTTATAAAAGGATCATTAGTATTTATAAGATCAATTGTTAGGTGAACCACTATTGATCCAGCAGATGATAGAATTTTTTTGTGCTGTTGTCAGTGATCCGGTCTTTGGCATAGTTCCACTAGCTACCGCAGTTTTGATCGTGACTGATGCTCCTGATATTTGTGTGTAAGTAAGCAATGGACCAGGACCATTTGCACTGCCGGCACCATGACAAGTTGCATCTGTTGCGCAAGTTGATTGAATGATCGGGTTAACATCAGCTGCAAAAGCATTTGCCACACCTGTGCAATTTACAGTAGTACCACCGCCGCCACCTGTACCACCGCCGCCGCCTGTACCACCACCGCCATCACTACCTCCTTTACTGCATGATGCAATTAAAAGAAATGATGCAAGAATAACCTGAATGTTTTTTTTCATAAATATGTTTTAGTGTATAGATTTTTTATCCTATCGGTATCGATAGAACAAAAGTTGCCACTATTGTATTTTTTTGGTAAAAAATGTTAAGAAAATAACATTTGCCGCTCAGGGAAAAGGAGTTATCAATTATATGATTTTTTATCAGGCAATGGTGATATCGTTATCCAGATACACATCTTGTATCGCATTCAAAATTTCTACTCCTTCTTTAATGGGACGCTGAAATGCTTTGCGGCCGCTGATCAATCCCATGCCGCCGGCTCTTTTATTAATAACCGCAGTAGTTACAGCTTCGGCTTTATCGCTTGAACCGGATGATGCACCGCCTGAATTGATCAGTCCTGCACGGCCCATATAACAATTAGCAACCTGGTAACGACAAAGATCAATAGGATGATCAGACGTTAATTCAGAATAAATGCGTGGATCATTTTTACCGTAAGCAGATTCTTTTGAATTCAATGCAAGGTAGCCGCCATTGTTTTCCGGAAGTTTTTGTTTGATGATATCTGCTTCTATCGTTACACCTAAATGATTTGCTTGTCCTGTGAGATCAGCAGATACATGAAAATCTTTTTCTTTTGTTTTGAATGCCGGGTTTCTTAAGTAACACCAAAGTATCGTTGCCATTCCAAGTTCATGCGCCATTTCAAATGCCTTGCTTACCTCCTGTATTTGTCTTGCTGATTCATCACTACCAAAATAGATGGTAGCGCCTACAGCTGCAGCTCCCAGGTTCCAGCTTGCTTTTATTGATCCAAACATTATTTGATCGAACTTATTAGGATAAGTTAGAAACTCATTGTGATTCACTTTAACAATGAATGGAATTTTATGCGCATATTTTCTTGAAAGAAAACCTAAGCCGCCATAAGTGGTAGCAACTGCATTGCAACCACCTTCAATAGCCAGTTTGATTATATTTTCAGGATCAAAATAAATTGGATTTTTTGCAAAGGATGCGCCGGCACTGTGTTCAATTCCCTGGTCAACCGGAAGGATGGATAGATAACCTGTATTTGATAATCTTCCGGTATTATACATCAATTGGAGATTGCGCAACACTTGTGGGTTTCTATCACTCTTGATCCAAATTCTATCTACAAAATCAGGCCCTGGTAAATGAATTTTTTCTTTTGAGATCGTTTTACATACATGACTCAATAAGTATTCTGCTTTATCTCCGAGAAGTTTGGTGACCTTATTCGTTGATGCGGTAAGCATGGTTAATGGTTTAACAGGTAAATAAATGCCAGTTGCTAACGACTGTTCGAACAAAGGTAAGGGCAAGTAAATACAAGTTGAAATAAAAACTATCCGGCAATATTTGATTTTTCAGAAACCATTTTAGCCTCAATTACTGTCTGGATGTTAAGGATCAAATCTTTTATTGCAAGGCTTTTGGAAGTAACTCCTTCTAATTTTATTATGCGACTATATTCTATTGATTGGTTTGATAGCATATCCACCAGGTCGGGCAAGTCTGATTCTTTTAATTCTTCTAAGGTTGGCGGAGTGAGAAACATGAAAGCAATCCCACAAAAACCATGCTCTTGCTTCTGTTTCTGAATATAAATTTTTCTATATTGATTGATCTTAAAATTTTTACTCATATTCAGGAAAAGTTTACCCGAACAAATTACTGCTCAGATAACGATCGCCTCTATCGCATGTAATAAAGACGATAACCCCTGATTCAATTTCGTTGGCCAAACGTATAGCAGCTGAAGCAGCACCACCGCTGCTCATGCCGGCAAATATTCCTTCAACTTTTGCTAGTTGTCTTGCCATTTGAGTTGCTTCTTCCTGAGATACGTCTATCACACGGTCAACTCTTTCTGGTTCAAAAATTTTCGGCAAATATTCTTTGGGCCACCTGCGTATACCAGGAATAGAAGATTCTTCTGTCGGTTGACAGCCGACGATCTGAATGGAAGGTTTTTTTTCTTTGAAAAATCTTGAACAACCCATGATCGTACCAGTTGTTCCCATTGAACTCACAAAATGAGTAATGCGTTGATTGGTGTCTTTCCAAATTTCAGGACCGGTAGTTTTATAATGGGCTTTATAATTATCTGGATTTGAAAATTGGTTCAAAATAAAAAACTCACCTGTCGCTGCTTTCTCTTCGGCATAGTCGCGACATATTTCAATATTATCAAGCAAAGTGACTTTGGCGCCGAATGCTTCCATCGTTAGCGTACGTTCTCTTGTTGAAGTTGATGGCATTACTAATTCAATATTGAGATCATACAATCTTGCGATCATTGCTAGTGCGATGCCGGTGTTACCACTTGTTGCTTCGATTAATTTATCTCCTGGTTTTATATCACCTCTTTCTAATGCAGAACGGATCATATTTAATGCGGGACGATCTTTTACACTTCCGCCCGGATTATCACCTTCCAGTTTTGCATACATCCTGACGTTTGGGTTGGGATTTAATTTTTTTATCTCCACCATTGGTGTATTGCCTACCAAATCAATAATGCTTGCCATGATCAGGATTTAATTTGTTCTACAACTTCAATATCGGGGCGATGATAAACAGTGGAGCAGGAGGGAACACTTTTAGTAAGCCATACATTACCACCAATGATACTGTTATGTCCAATAATTGTTTCTCCGCCAAGAATAGTTGCGCCGGAATAAATGATAACATGATCTTCAACCGTTGGATGTCTTTTTACCGATGCCATAGATTTATCTACACTTAATGCACCCAGCGTAACACCCTGGTAAAGTTTTACGTGATCACCGATGATAGATGTCTCGCCTATCACAATTCCTGTTCCATGATCAATAAAGAAATATTCTCCGATCTCAGCAGCCGGGTGAATATCAATTCCCGTTTTTGAATGCGCATATTCAGTAATGATACGAGGGAGCAAAGGAATAGTAAGATCAAACAATGCATGTGCTATGCGATAAAAGGAAATAGCATAGAAACCAGGATAAGCTCTTATTATTTCAAATCTTGTTCTTGCAGCGGGATCACCGGCGAGTAATGCTTCAATATCTGTATTTAAAATTCGATATAGTTCAGGAGTATTGCTGAAGAAACTATCTGCTTTTTCTTTATTACCATTCGCCATGCATCCACTTGTAGCATCTAATAAATTTACCAACTCTGATCTTAGATCGCTAAATCGTAATTCAACTTCTTTTTCAGATGAAAGATTGATATCAGATCTTTCCGGAAATAAAAGGCAAATGAGATCATTTACCCAGGTTGCAATTTCTTCATTAGGTGGTACAGTTTCGGTATCCTTCTGTTGTCGATAAATGAATTTGTAAAATTCTTTTTCCATGCTTTTAGTTAGTTTAATGGAGATGCATGGTATAAAATTATCGTATTTATCACACCAATTTGGTAGACTGTTGTATTAATTGTTTCCTAAATAAGAAAAAAAGCCCAGCCGGTAGACCGGCAGGGCTTTAAATGATTTGCATAGCTGCTTAAGCGTTCCTGTTAATACAGTTCAGATCTTCAAAAGCTACTTCAAGTCGTTTTATAAATGCCTCTTCACCTTTACGTAGCCATACACGAGGGTCGTAATGTTTTTTATTAGGTTTATCTTCTCCTTCAGGATTTCCAAGCTGACCTTGCAGATAACCTTCATTCTTTTTATAATTATTTAAAACACCTTCCCAGAAAGCCCATTGCAGATCGGTATCAATATTCATTTTAATAGCTCCATAACCGATCGCTTCACGAATCTGGTGTTGAGGCGAACCACTACCACCATGGAATACGAAGTAAACGGGCTGAGGTGCAGTCTTTAATTCTTTTTCAATATAATCCTGGCTGTTCTTTAAGATCACAGGACGCAATTCCACATTGCCGGGTTTATAAACACCATGAACATTTCCAAAAGCTGCAGCAACTGTGAACATTTTTCCAACCTTACTCAATTCTTTAAATGCATAAGATACATCTTCCGGTTGCGTATAAAGTTTTGAATTTTCTACATCACTGTTATCAACTCCATCTTCTTCGCCACCGGTAACACCTAATTCAATTTCAATTCCCATTCCAAGCGGTTTCATTCGTATGAAAAACTCAACTGATGTTTGAATGTTTTCTTCAATTGGTTCTTAA
>JBIOVR010000286.1:0-2505 GCA_044867875.1 Chitinophagaceae bacterium | reverse complement strand
GTGAAATATATTAGCGCATCTTCAAAAAATGATTTTCAACCTGAAGCAAATTTGAAACTTCAATACCGCGACTTGCTATGGGTAGGAGGTAGCTATCGTTACCAGGATGGTTATGCAGCTATGATAGGATTAAATGTTAGTAATACATTTAACATTGGATATTCATATGATTTTACTACAAGCAATTTAAATTCGGTGAGTCGTGGTACACATGAATTGATGATCGGTTTCTTACTTGGAAATAAATATAGCGGGAAATGTCCGAGGTGCTGGTAACAATTACAATCTAACGATCTTCTTAACTTTTGCAGCTTTAATTATTGCTAGCTGATCTTTCGCTTTCTGTTGATTTTCCTGCACAAGTTGTAAAGTGACATCAGAATCAGGAATTGCAGTTACATTATTTTCTTTCATTGCTTTTTCAACATTGACCAAAGTTTTCAAACTAAAATTAATTTGCTGTTGAACGCTGTCAAGTTTTATTTGGAAAAGCGAAGTATTTAATTTTTGATGTACTTCTTCCCAATTGATCTGTGAATAGGAGATGCGAAGCTGATCTTCAAGTTTGTCCCAGTTAACTTTGTCAGTTATCTCGGCTTTATATTCTGATTTTAACTGGGATTTTTCTGCAGCGTTAAAGGCATCAGCATAATTTTTTTCCATTGCCTTCCATTCGCTTTCCTGTAAAATTTTCTTTGTTGCATCAACTGCCTCTTTCACTTTACATTCTTCATCAGGAGCAAGCTCAGGTACTACTGGAACTGAATAACCTACACTCATAAATTGCGGGGCTATTGATTCATCTGCAACTAAATTTTCAGGGCTAAAAACATCTTCAGTATTCTTAATGCCGGTGCTTTTCTTTAAATTATTTTTAGCTGCTGATGCTTTGGCAATAAAATTATTAGAAGCAGTTTTCTTTGCATTTAGAAAATAATAAGGACTTAATTCATTTGAAAGTGTATAGAACCCTTGTTTAGGTTCTTGCTTATTTACAGAAACAAAAAAATTAAGTAAAGTAATACCAAGCATTGTAAGGAATGCAATAGAAAGCTGCCTGGCAGGATTCCATCCTTTATTTCTCATACCAAGTATGGATTCGATACGATTTAACAGGTCGTGATTTTTTCCTGCTGCTGCCATCACCATTTGGCGATGTTTGTTCTGTTCTAATCTTAATAATGCAGAAGCATATTCTCCCGGTTTGTATTGAAACTGCAGAACCATTTCATCACAACTATGTTCTCTCTCTTTTTCAACACTCTTTACTAAGAGGTTTACAAATGGATTAAAATATAAAACGGTTTTAATAAAACTGAGAATAAGATTTATGAAATAATCATACCTGTATATATGACTCAATTCATGAAGTATAACGGCTTCTATTTGATGAGGAGTTAAATTATTGATTGCCGCAACCGGTATCAATATGATCGGTTTCAAATATCCTATTGTAACCGGTGATGTTACCCATTCTGATAGCCAGATCTTCACATCTCTCGCAATACCCATCGCTACGGAAGTTCTCTTAACATACATTCTCCATGCAACATCAATTTTCTTAATTCCGGTCTTACGGATCATTTGCACAAACCTGTAGTTGCGGATAAATTGCCAAACTGGAGCAACTAAGACTACAAGATAAATAAGCGATGCATAGGGTAAAACTTTACTTGCAAAATATTTCCAATTGTCATTGCTGATCAATCCTGTGTTATAGAAAGACGTTATTGAGTTTGTTTCTGATACAAGTGAAGTAATAAAAGTATAAATAAACCATGCAAATCCTGAGAAGGTCAATAGTGTTGCTAAAGATGTTTTATGTGCAGGTTTGATCTTATGAAATGAAGCGGTTATAGATTGGTAAACCACCCAAAGAAAAGCCATTTGCCAAAGGCTATTGATCAATGACCATCCTAGTGATTGCAGAAAGTTTACCTGGTTCATGAATACAAATCTTATTTGCTTTTCAAATTATCGATCATTTCCTGGATCTTTTCCAGTTCTTCCGGAGTCGCTTTACTTTCACCCAATGCTTGTATAACGAGTTGGGTAGGGGAGCCTCCAAAAAGTGAATCGATCATTTTACCTAATAAATGTTTTTGTGTTTTTTCTTTGCTCACTGCTGCCTGGTAAACATGGGTACGCATACTGTCATCTCTTTTTACTAAACCTTTTTTCATTCATTATCTGCATCAGTTTAAGAGTGGTTGTATATCCAGCATCTTTCAATGCAGCTAATTCCTCATGCACTTCACGAACAGTAGCAAGGCCTTTTTTCCATAGAACTTGTAAGATCTCTAATTCGCTTTCAGTGGGTTTAATATAACGGGTAGTTACCATGATTTTAATCTTTTATAACCCGAATATACGACTTATTTCGTACGACAATAATTCCTTAGCCAAATTTAATTTTATTTAACATGGATTAACAATAGAACGGATGAGCGGTTAAAACGTTACTATGAATGTTTCAATAGATATATAAAAACTAAGTCCCGCTGT
>JBIOVR010000285.1:0-8360 GCA_044867875.1 Chitinophagaceae bacterium | reverse complement strand
CATATTCCGCCGGAAAATCCCACCATTTATCAAATGGCGAAACAGGATTTAATACCTGGCTGCCTACTGCTACAATTTTAAATGTTGCAAAGCTGTGCAATAAAGAATTTTTCAACCAATCCATTTGCTCTTTACCCAACATTCTTTTTTCAGGATTCGGTTTTCCATCAACTGAATCTTTCATCTTGTCTTCGCTGCGCCACCAACGATCATCTGTCATAAACACTTCTACATCTGCCCAACTGATCATTGAATAAATACCCTGGCCATTTTCCCCATATGATGTGTTGCAGAAATAATTCATAAATACTTTTCTGCTTGCTTCCTTCAAAATATAGTTTTTACCAATATCGTTCGGACCATAATCATGATCGTCCCATATTGCATGCTGTGGCATTGCTTTCAAAAAATTTTGCAATACGGGATGAGACCTGTCATGTGAGGCTCTGTACCATAAGCCCCATTCGCTGTTATAATCTACATCTCTCGTATACCATGCATCGCCGAGCCACAGCATGAAAGCAGATTTTTCCTTAGCCATAGTTTCAAAAATGGAAGAGTCTTTTCCATAAGGTGCAGCAAGTTTATTCAACTGAACCACGTCGGTATAGACCCTGTCATAAGCCGGTTCATTAAAATAAGCACAGCTGCCGGTAAGAAAAGAAAAATCAGGAACAGGTTTTCGGTAAGCCCAGAGATCTTTTGTAGTAAACTGACCTTTTGCAACAGATGGTTTTCCATCAATTATAAATTGATACTCGTAAGTAGTATTAAATTCCAAACCCCCAACTGTTATTTGTAGTGGGTTAAAATCATTTCCAAGCTGACCTTTATATAAAACAATTTTTGTTTTTGTGTCACCTTTCTTTTTATACTGAAGAGAAACTGACTTTACCTGTGGGGTTACTTCGATCCAGACTTTTGCATCCCTGTATTCAACAGGTCCAAGCATTGGACCCGAAACAACCTGTGCTCTTATATTAACTATAAATGCTAAACAGAAAAAAACTGCAAGGAAAATAATGCGGTTCATTATTTAAAAGAATTTGCAACAAGTTACTTGGAAAATAATATCTGAAAATAAAAAAACCGTGGAAATAAATCCACGGTTTTAAAATTAGTTATAGCGAGATCTTATTTATTCATCATCTGCTTTGCCTCAATGCTAAGTGTAGCATGCGGCACAGCTCTTAATCTTGCTTTGTCGATCAGTTTACCAGTAACACGACAGATACCATAAGTTTTATTTTCTATCCGCATCATTGCTTTTTCAAGATGATCGATGAAAGTGATCTGGCGGCTTGCCATTTGGCTTAGCTGTTCTCTTTCCATACTTACACTTCCATCTTCCATGGTCATGTAACGGCCTTCGTCCATATCGCCACTTTCATCTTTACGGGTAATAAGACCTTGCAGGTAATTCAATTCCTTTTTTGCAGCATCTAGTTTTTTGCCGATTATTTCTCTGAACTCTACTAATTCTGCATCGGAATATCTATGTACCGGAGCACCGGGATCCTGTGCCTGTGAATCAAGCACAGATTTGGTAAACTCAGGCTCATATTTTTTTACTGACTTTGTGGTTGTTTTCGGTATCACAACTTTCCCGGGTTTAGGAGGTTCCTTTTTCACTATTGGTTTTATTTGGGGTTTTACGGAAACTAAAGATTTGTTTTCATGACCGGGTGCCTTTTTCTCAACTGGCTTGGCCGGTTTCTCAACAGGTTTTTTTGCAACCACTTTGACAGGCTTTTGAGGGACTGCTTTTTTTGGTGCAGGCTTAGCTGCCTTTTTAGGGGCTGCTTTTGGGGCGGGTTTTTTTGGCGCCGGCTTCTTGGTATTCGCTTTTTTCACTGGCTTGCTAGCTTTTTTTGGTGCAGGCTTTTTTTTGGTAGCCATACGGTTAAGCTTTTTTTGAAACAATCACTTTTAGTTGAATATCATTCACTTCAATTTCTATTCCACTATTATTATCTGCTAAAAATTCCAGCTTATCTGCCAGAATTTCGGCGCAAATATAGTCTTTAAACTGAGCTAACGAATTTTTTAATCCATTCTCTGCTGCAACCTGTACTTCAATCCTATCTGTTAGCTCAAACCCGCTGTCCTTGCGGATCTTCTGGATCCTGTTTACAAACTCCCGTGCATTTCCTTCATGTTCTAATGCTTCACTTATCGTTACATCCAAAGCCACCGTCAACTGTCCTTTACTTGCCACTAACCAGCCTGGAATATCCTCACTTGTAATTTCTACATCCGAAGTTTGTAATATTAAGTCATCGCCATCAACTGACAAATTATATTGCCCATCTTTTTCCAACTTACGTATTTGATCCTGGTCAAACTGGCTCAACAATGCTGATACTGTTTTCATCTTCGGCCCAAGTTTTTTACCAAGTGCCACAAAGTTTGGTTTGATCTTTTTGCTGATAAAAGTGTTATCCGGATTTAAATAGTCGATCTCTTTTACATTCACTTCAGCTTTTACCAGGTCTTCCACTTTTTTGAGCTGCTCTTTCATCGAAGCATTCAAAACCGGGATCAAAACTTTTTGCAGCGGTTGACGAACCTTAATATTTTGCTTTTTACGCAATGATAAAATAAGTGAGGAAGCATCCTGAGCTAATTGCATTCTTTCTTCCAATGATGTATCAATTACTTTTTCATCTGCAACCGGAAAATCCGCATGATGTATTGATTCAACTTTAAAACGACCAGTGATTGCATTGAGATTACCAAAAATAGCATCGCTGAAGAATGGAGAAATCGGAGCGATCAATCTCAATACTGTTTCCAGGCATTCATACAAAGTTTGATAAGCACAAACCTTATCATGCTCATATTCTCCTTTCCAGAAACGACGACGACAAAGACGAACATACCAATTGCTCAAATGTTCATCAACGAAATCTTCTACCACACGACCTGCCTGTGTTGGTTCATAATCATTCATGAACTCATTTACCTTCTTTACAACTGTATTGAGTGAAGAAAGTATCCAGCGATCGATCTCCGGCCTTTCAATTAATGGAACATATTTTTCTTTAAACGAAAATCCATCTACGTTCGAATACAAAGCAAAAAACTGGTAAGTGTTATAAAGAGTGCCGAAGAATTTTCTTTGAACTTCCTTAATACCATCCAGGTCAAACTTCATATTATCCCATGGAGATGCGTTGGTAACAAGATACCATCTTGTAGCATCTGCGCCGAAGGTTTCAATTGTTTTAAATGGATCAACAACGTTTCCAAGACGTTTACTCATTTTGTTGCCGCTCTTATCAAGCACTAAACCATTTGACACACAAGTTTTGAATGCAACTGAATCAAAGACCAATGATGCAATCGCATGAAGCGTATAAAACCATCCTCTTGTCTGGTCAACACCTTCGCATATAAAATCTGCCGGAAAGCTTTGCTTAAATGTTTCTTTATTTTCAAATGGAAAATGCCATTGCGCATAAGGCATAGCGCCACTGTCAAACCAAACATCGATAAGATCAGGAACCCTTTTCATTGACTTACCTGATTTACTAACAAGAATTATTTCATCAACATATGGCTTATGCAGATCAAGAATTCCTTCGTGTAAATAATGCTTGTTTACATCGCCGCCTAATACTTCATTGGCTTTGCGAATTCCTGTATTTAATTCTTCAATTGAGCCTATGCAAATTTCTTCCTCGCCATCTTCTGTTTTCCAAATTGGTAGCGGAGTGCCCCAAAATCTTGAACGGCTGAGGTTCCAGTCAACCATATTCTCGAGCCAATTACCAAATCTTCCTTCACCAGTTGACCTTGGTTTCCAGTTGATAGTTTTATTCAATTCAACCATCCGGTCTTTGATAGCTGTGGTTTTAATGAACCATGCATCCAGCGGATAATAAAGAACCGGTTTATCTGTACGCCAGCAATGGGGATAGCTGTGCTCATATTTTTCAACTTTAAATGCCCTATTCTCTTTTTTTAATTTAACCGCTATATCAACATTTACATCAACATAATCTTTTTGATCCTTATAATTCTTTACATATCGGTTGCTGAATTCACCTAATCCATCTACAAATTTTCCTTCACGATCAACCATGGTAAGAATACCAATGTTATATTTCTTGCCAACTTTAAAGTCATCTGCACCGAATGCAGGAGCTGTATGAACAATACCAGTACCATCCTCTGTTGTTACGAACGTGTCAACCAATACACGAAAAGGTTTGGCACCTGGTGTTATTTCATTAATGACTTTCGATGAGTTAGCTTCAAAAGGAAGTAGTTGTTCGTATTCACAACCCTCTATATCTTTTCCTACGAAAGTCAGAACTATTTCATAAGGGATTTTTTTGTGATTAATCAATTTTACAAAACTTGCTTTGACCTTTTCATCTGACTTTGCAATTATTGGTTCAGGTGAATCATCCTTCATCCATTTTCCAAGCGCCTTATACAAATCCTCGTTTTGTAATGCGGTAAAGCTTTCCCATTCATCCTCGCCATAATCAAAATATTTTTTCATGAGTGCTTCAGCTAAAACAACATAACATGGATAACCTGTATATGGACTAAACGTTTTTACTAAAACGTAAGGGATATTGGGTCCTACTGTTAATCCTAAATTAGATGGTAAAGTCCATGGTGTAGTCGTCCACGCAAGAAAGAAAATTTCTTCTGATTTTGCTTTGTCATATAGAAACTCACTCTTCTCATTCCTCACTGCTTTGAACATCGCCACAGCACTTGTATCCTTTACATCTTTATATGTTCCCGGCTGATTCAGTTCATGTGAACTTAATCCTGTTCCTGCTGCAGGTGAATAAGGCTGAATACTTACACTTTCATACAGTAATCCCTTTTTATACAACTCGCTCAGTAACCACCACAAAGTTTCGATGTATTCGTTCTTGAATGTGATATATGGATCATTCAAATCAACCCAATAACCCATCTTTCTTGTGATATCATCCCACTTGTCTTTATAGCGAAGAACCGCTTCGCGGCATTTCTGATTATATTCTTCGACAGAAATTTTTTTGCCAATATCTTCTTTTGTTATGCCTAATTCTTTTTCAACCCCGAGTTCAATTGGTAAACCATGTGTATCCCATCCTCCCTTTCTTTTTACCTGGAAACCTTTCATGGTTTTGTAGCGGCAAACAAGATCTTTCAACGTTCTTGAGATAACATGGTGAATACCGGGCATACCATTAGCACTTGGCGGACCTTCATAAAAAACAAACGGCGTGGCACCTTCACGAAGACTCACACTTTTTTCAAATGCCTGTTTCTCTGCCCATTTGGCTAGTATTTCCTGTTCTATTGACGGCAAATTTAGTTGCTGATATTCCCTGTATTTCTGACTCATATTCCCTTGCTAAAAAGTCTGCAAAGTTAAGGAAAACGGGTGGGCTATTTACAGAAAAAGCCGTCTCAATTCGAGACGGCTAAGGTTATTTGTAACTATCAGATCCTAGAACTTCTTACTTCCATCAGACTGGAAAGTATAACGAAAAGTATAATAACGCTGCTTCATGAGCTTGTCATTATCTGAAGCAGTAGCATCCGGCGTAACTCCTCCTTTATAATAATTCTGAATTTCAATTTTGGCATATTTGCCAGAAGCAGTACGAATCACCAAAATGCGACCGGGAACCGGTGTAATAAGATTAGTAGCTCCATTATAACTATACCAACCATTGCCACTGCCGGTTTTAATAGCATAAGCAGTTGGGGCGTTATCAGTACGGAAAGTTGAGTCGGTTGATATTTGTGCTAAGTCACCAAAAGTTCCGGTGTATATAAACGCACCACCGGCACCAGGACCACTGTTCCCACTATTTGTGATAATTGTAGTTCCGCGGAATCCAATATCCCATTTGGTTGTTGCTGAATCCGTATTAGAAATTGTTGAATTGCTTTCAAGACTATATAAAGTGTATTTGCCAGAACCATAAGGTTGACCATTTGAAGCGATACCAATAATTGTATCCGCTTGTAAACTGCTGACAGTTTTAGTTTGTACCGTTACTGGTGCAGGTACTTCATCTTTGCTGCATGATGCAAATAAAACTCCAGTCGTCATAACAGTTAATGCAATCAAATTTGTTTTCATCTTAATTATTGTTTTTGTTTTTTATAAATGAATAGTTGATAGATATGTATGGTTGCATCCCCGGCTGGCCCGGAAGATTAAGCTCATCTTTATAATTAAAAAGATTATCAATGCCTGCTTGCAAACGAAATGCTTTGATAGTTTTTGCAGCATTTATATTAACAAGGGCTGATCCTTTTGCATATTCATCTTCACGATTTATAATGCCGTTACCATCTTTATCATAAGTGCCCCAACGGCTTTTATAAAGAACTCGCAACGATGCTGACCAGCCTTTCTTTTCGTTGTCATAAAAAATTTTTGCATTAGCCATATGTTTTGAACGATTCGGTAAGCCGCCATAATCACTTTTCTGAACTTTGTAAACTTCGTTTGTCTCCAGGTCACGGGTATATACTTCGCCATTTTCTATTCTTGCCAGGTCAGCCTTATCAGCTGTCATTAAAAACTGGTAACCTCCCTGTAGTTGAAATTTGTTGCTTATCCTGTAAGAAGAATTGATCTCTACTCCCTGTGTGTATGCTTCTTTTACATTAAAATAACTATAGACCGGCGCTGTATTACTGCGAAATGCGATGATATCAACCTGGATCAGGTTATCAATATCATTTCTGAAAAGATTGACATCAAAATTCAATTTTTCATTTACATCATAATGCCCACCTGCGTTAAAACCTTTTGATATTTCGGGCATCAATAAAGCGAGATCATAAGCTCTTGGTAATATTTCAGAAAGAATTCCTTGTTGCTTTTGTGATTCCAATTCTGAGATCGTGATCTCGTTTGCACCATACACTACATACCCGCCGGCGGCAGTGTTTAAGAAATTAAGAAACATTTGTCTGAAATCAGGTGCTTTAAAACCTGCGCCATAAGATGCATTTATGCGAAGTTTATCATTCAATTTATAATTTGCTGCAAGTTTTGGGCTTACTCTTGATTGATAAGCAGAATTGTCGTCATAACGCAAACCACCAATGAAAGTTAAACTCTCACTAGCTCTCCATTCATCCTGCATAAACGCATAGAGAATATCGTTTGATCTCTTGCCGGCATATCGTGTGGTATTAAGTTTTTCCTTAACAGCGCCAGCTCCGACACTTAAGAAATTTCTAGCCGGCAGGTTAATATCAGTCTGATTCTCTACACGATAAAAATCCTGCTGAAAGAAATCATAGTAGTAAGAAGTTTTATCAGCATCTTTTAATAATGTTTGTTCATATTCATAACGGCTGAAATAAAAACGCATTGATGAACGAAGGTTATTATTGAATTGCTGGGTAATTACAGGATTCAGATTCATATCTTTTACATTCCCGTCGCCGGTAATGGCAATTGTAGAACCGCTGCTAATATCTTGTGTCAAAAAATAATTATCCTGCTTTTCATTATAATATCTTCCAGATAAGCTGATCTTGGTTCTTTCAGTTGGGAAAAAATTAAATTTTGCCTGAGCTGTATAACTTCCGAAAGGATCTACAGTTTTACCAGGAGCTGTTTCATCTAGATCAAAACCATCTGAACTATTACGATTACCAAATACTTGTAATCCCCATTTTTGTCTTTTTATTGCAGCACTAAGGTTAGCATCAGTAGAATTGAATCTTCCATAGCGAAAAGAAGCGTCAAGTTTATTTAATTGCGCCTGCTCAGTAATAATGTTTACAACTCCACCCATCGCTTCACTTCCATATAAACTTGAAGAAGGTCCCTTTACGATCTCGATCTTTTTAATATTGCCAACAGACAATCTTGATAGATCAATAACACCACCTTGCCGCCCGATGATTGGTTCGCCATCCAAAAGTATTAATGTATAATCAGGAGAAAGACCTTGTATCTGGATACCATTTCCAAAAACACCACCGCCGGCTGAAGTAGTAGCGCCACCACTTGTAATATATAGACCTGTTTGCTCCGTAAGAAGATCGTTCAATCTTACTGAACCACTTTGTGTAATTGTTTTTCTTGAAATGATCTGAACAGGAACAGCAACATTGCTAAGCTTTCTTTCAGTTCTTGTGGCGGTGACTACTAATTCGGTTAATGTTTTTGAGAACAATGTATCTTCCTGAGTAAAGGAAGTGACCGAAATGATGGTTATAAGCAGCAAGAAAAATATTTTTTTCATTTTGTTCTTATTCGGACACAAAGATTGATTCGTAAATAATTTTTTTTATCACAAGACTGTCATGAAACAAGGATGAAAATTTCTTTTACAAAAAAATGACAGCGTTTTGATGATGAATCATGT
>JBIOVR010000284.1:0-18257 GCA_044867875.1 Chitinophagaceae bacterium | reverse complement strand
CTGCAGGGAAATAATGCGCCAATTTTTTCACTGGTATTTTTTCCCAATTATTGATCATTAGTCCAAACACAAGTATGATAATAAGAGAAGGCAGATGAAATATTTTTCCACCTGCATAGATCAGTACCAGCAGTGAAAAAATAAGAAAGAATTTGATGTTCAGTTTTGTTTTAGCAAGTATGAGAAATAAAATAAATGAAAGTAAAAGCGAAAGAACGATCGAGATAATAATATTACCCCCGAATATTCCAAGCGACTTTACGGTCATTACTTCATCTGCAATAAAATAATTGAATACCATGATCCCAACAATGTCTGAGATCGACGCTTCATAGATCAAAAATTCTTTTTTGGCAGCAGAAACCGGATGAAGACTTGGAATAACAATTGAGCTGCTCATAATAGAAAGCGGTATTGCATACACAATACATTTTATGGTTGGCTCCGAAAGCCAATAATGAATTATGGCGGTGATCAATACAGTTGAAATAATAAAAATTACCAGCGCAGAAAAGAATGAATTCCTGATAAGCTTTAATTTGCTTTTACCCAATTTCAGATCAAGCCCCGCTTCGAGTACGATCATAATAAGTCCAACTATACCTAATGCCTCAACAAATTTTGGGGGAAAAACAATATCAACTGCGAACCGGTCAGCAAGATACCGTAGCCCTATGCCGGCAAACAATAAAAGCAAAACCGAAGGGATGCGGATAAAACGGCTAAGAATAGAAAAGATATAAGATAGTACAACCAAACTGCAAACTGCTATCAATAACTCTTCCGTATTCAAATTGCCCATGCAATGAAATTAAAGCAAAATATAATTCAGCCTGTTCATATCCTGCCAATAAAAAAATACAAAACAAAGATCCTGTTTGCTATCGTTGAAAGCTATTCCTTATCTTTAATATATTTCAAACCAAAAAACCAATTATGAAAATCACATTATCCATTCTTTGCCTATTTTTTATCTTATCCTGCGGCCAAGATCAAGCAACAGATAAAACAACTGAAAACAAAGCTGAGCAAACACCTGCTGCAACTTCAGAACCCCAAGCTCTCACACCCCTTACCTACCCCGCCCTCTATAGTAATTGGGAGATCGGTAAAAGAGATAACATGAACACTGTATTGAGTTTGTATAAAGCCTGGGATGAATCATCAGTTGATGGCATAAAAAATTTATTTGCAGATAGTGTAATCCTGGACTTACCTGGTGGCAGAAGGGTAACATCAACCCGCGATAACATAACTGATGTCCTGATAAAATATCGTAAATCTTTTGCAGAAACATCTAACCAGGTAATATCGGTCTACCCAATCCTAAATAAAGAAACAAATGATGAATGGGTAGCTGCTCTTCTTTACAATAAATGGTCTTATAAGGATAATAGAAGAGATTCTTCCTTATTCCA
Organism: Chitinophagaceae bacterium; assembly: GCA_044867875.1. Lineage (GTDB taxonomy): Bacteria > Bacteroidota > Bacteroidia > Chitinophagales > Chitinophagaceae > VBAS01. Next base: position 16,839 of record JBIOVR010000284.1, on the reverse strand, counting down.
GGACCTTTGGAAATTGCAAAATGGAAAAATATATTATATGCTTAGCCTTGAGCAATCTCCCAATCGCACAAATATAAAACGACTTGAGAAATTGTCTAAAGACATTAAATAAAACTTTATTTTTCAATTATCTTTTTACAGTTTTCTTTTCGGCAGATCCATCTGTTTTGTCAGTCTCGACCTCAACTTTTTTTAATGCAACTGCATAATCATTGGGTCTAATTGAAAACCCATTATGGGATATCCAGGCTTTTGCAAATTCAGCTCCGAGGTACAAAATCATTGCGGAATAATAAACCCATAATAAAAGCACTACCAGGGAACCTGCTGCTCCATAGGTGGTGCCCACATGGCTTTTTCCAATATAAAAGGAAATAGCAAACTTCCCGATCATAAACAAAATACCAGATGCCAATGCTCCCGGTAGAATATCTTTCCATTTGGTTTTTGCATCTGGAAGAACTTTAAATATCACCGCAAAGAGTGCGGTAATGACAAAGAAGGAAATTACAAGATCCAGGATATAAAATATAATAACAGCTGCATCCGGGAAACTGTCTTTTAACTTATCACTCAGCCCTTCAATGATAGTTGATATTGCAAGTGACACTAATAACAAGAATCCAAGACTAACAACAACTGAAAAAGACAGAAAGCGATTGCGTATTATCTTCCACAGTCCTTTTTTAGGTTTCGCTTTTAATCCCCATATAGTATTTATCGAATCCTGTATTTCTGCAAATACAGCCGTTGCCCCCAACAATAATGTTATAATGCCGATAACCGCAGCCGCTGTTCCCTTCCCACTCAATGATGCATTTTTAATGATCGTTTGGAGTTGCTCAGCCGCATCGTGTCCAACAAATTGCTGCATTTGGGCATATATTCTTCCCTGTGTTGCTTCCTGTCCAAAAAAAATGCTACATAAAAAAATTATTACTATCAACAGCGGGCCAAATGAGAAAACAGTAGTATAAGCAAGTGAAGCGCTGTACTTTGGTATTTTATCTTCAGCAAAATTCTTAAAAGACTGAATAATTACTTTCCCTATTTCCTTTAATTTTTTCATACCACTTAATTGAAACCTTTGATTGCACGCAAAAAGCATACTATGTTTAAAAACAACCGCGGTAAACTAAATTGGTATAAGATTGGAATGAATTAGATCGTGAAAAGATTCCTTAGAAATAACGGATTATCGTTAGTGTTTCTCTTACTGTTTGTAATTGCGTTGGTCGGTCAGTTCTTTTCGGGTCATGAAGACAATAATAAAGAAAGGAAAGAGCATGGACAGCGTCCATTATCGGTTTCAGAATATATTTATTCCGGCCACTTCATTCAGGCAACATTTGAGAACTGGGAAAGTGAATTTTTGCAAATGGCTTTATTTGTTCTATTAACTATTTCATTACGACAAAAAGGTTCTTCAGAATCCAAGAAGTGTGAAGGAAAAGAAGAAGTAGATCGTGAACCATCTGCCAGGAGAAAAGACGCACCATGGCCGGTAAAAAAAGGTGGCATCTATTTAAAAATTTATAAACACTCATTAACGATCGCATTACTAATTCTTTTTTTGATATCGTTTGTTTTACATTTTTATGGAAGTTTAAAAAATGAAAACGAAGAGTTGGCATTGAAAGGGCTGCCACCGGAAACTCCAGGACAATATATTTTCAGCAGCCGTTTGTGGTTTGAATCATTTCAGAACTGGCAAAGTGAATTTTTATCTGTTTTCGCTATCGTGATATTGTCTGTCTTTCTCAGGCAAAAAGGCTCGCCGCAATCCAAACCCGTGGATGCACCGCATTACGAAACACGCGAATAAATTGAGAACGGGAGATTTGTGTGACTTGTATAAAAAAATAAGTCCCGCCATAGCAGGACTTAAAAGAAGAAAATTTTGATCACATTCCAGTATCACTACCGGCATTTGTCAATGCATTTCTAAGAATCGCTCTTTTAACGGCTCTTCTTACAATCGCTTTTTTAAGAACCCTTCTTTTAACCGCTTTTTTTGCAACTGCTCTTTTAACAGCTTTTCTTTTAACTGCTTTTCTTGCAACTGCTCTTTTAACAGCTTTCCTTTTAACTGCTTTTCTTGCAACTGCTCTTTTAACTCCTTTTCTTTTAACTGCTTTTTTAACAGCTCTTCTTCTAAGAGCTTTTTTCGCAACTGCTTTTTTAGCAGCTCTTCTTCTTGTTGCCATGTTTTTTTTGTTTAATGGTTATTTAATAAGCAAACGTGTACTACAAATTAGTGTATTTTATCCGTGACATCAAAATTTTATATGCAGAAACATCTATTTTACATGTGCAGATCATAGAAATGTTTTCATTAGCACGACGTCTTTATTATAAAATATTTATAGAAAAGAAGAACGAAAACAACAGAACACTGCTCCTCTATGTTCATTAATATTAAATGGAAAATGTTGTCATTCCTCAATAGTATCGGGACATGACAAGATTTAAATTTACTCTTACAATTTTATTTAAACAATTAAATGCTCCAGTTATCAGAGCGATTTCAAATACTGTTCGAGATCATGTTTTTCAGAAGTTGTTAAGTTTAATGAGAAATGATCATTGTAATGATTGATAACATCACTTAATGTTGCAAATCTTCCGTCATGAAAGAAACCTCCTTTTGCCCTGGTGAATAATCCACCTAACGGTGTGGTCCGGTATTTTCCGGTTGGAGATCGCATAGCATCAAAATCATCAATACCCATTTCTGCAGCTATATGAAGTTTATTATCTGCTAATAATGGTAATGAATGACAACTGGCGCATTTCGCCTTAGATAAAAAGATCCCTTTTCCCCGACCTGCAGCCGCAATATCATAACTACCAGGCGGTGGTTTCGGTGCATCTATTGAATGCTGATATTCTCTTAACGCTGGCAATTTCGAAGTTATCAGGTCAGGATTATTTGTGACATTGTAAAAACCATTTTCAACAGCAATTGGATATTTAGGATCATTTAAGCGAGGATCTGAAAAATTACCTTTGCCATGCATTTCAAGGTTCGCAACAAATGCATTCCAATAACTAATATCACCCCATCCAGTGTAAGTTGTAAGATCAATACCTTTCAAACCAAAAGCAGCAGGAATTAAATTGGCTGCAACTTTTCCGTTATTAGGATTAAAAGCCTGTCCATCCATAAAAAGTATAGCAGAAAATTTTCCGGGTCCCCACAGGTCAAGAACATTTCTTAGAGTTGGTTCACTTACATGTAGCAGGTTGGCAATTGGAAGTGCATTATCGGTCAAAGAAATAATGCCACCAACATCAAGGTCTCTGTTCGGCCATCCGTCCAATCGCTTACCAATTCCATCACTAAATGAATTGTCAACAGTGGAATGGCAAACGGCACAAGTGATACCTATTGATTGTAATTTTTCCTCCTGGTTAAAATTTCCTTTTACACCAACTACTGCATTTAATTTTAAAAGAGCCAATGTTATCGCAGGATCGTTTAAATCAATTGAATGGGAAATGATCCCTGCACGTATCTCTGCGGGCAATGCATCAACATCAACCTTTAACCCGATACCCAATGCTGCTGCGGGGCTAACACCCGGTCCAAAGCCTCCATTAAGTTCCCCGGCTATTGCTTTGTCAATATGTAGTAATCCGCTCCAAAAGTCCTCATCACCAAAAGTATCAAAGCGAAATGTTTCTTTACCCTGTGCAATCAATGATTTCTTTTTTTCTATTCCCGACTGCTCTTCTTCAGCCGCTACTTGTTCAGTTTTTTTAAAAGTTTTAGAGCATTGAATGAAAATTACAATTGCCGACATTGCAGCAATGGCAATAATTTTCTTATTGTGTCTCATAAAAACCGGTTTAAAGTTTTTTGTAATGATCGATCCATTTACTTTCAGGATTAGAGTAAGAGGAACTGCAAAAGGATACAAACATTCCCATGATTTTTTTACACTTTAAAAAATAACGGGTTATTATCATTCAAATATTCCATTAACAGGGCTACCCATACTATTTGGGGAAAAATATGCACACGTAATTATCATAATTAACCTAAAGCCCAGGAAGATAATAGTTAACTTAAGGTTTCAATTAATTTTGCTTGCTTAACTATACTAAGATCTTGAAGCGAATAATTTTGAAATTGTTGTACACTATGTGTTTCTTGTTTGTTTTCATTTCCTGTAAACAAACAGAGGAGAAAAAAGAGTTATGGGCTCCAATTATCGATTTTTTTTCGCCTGATAGTACTCACTATCCCAACATTAAAAAATTCCCATTTCCGGATTCTTTACGATTTGTATCATTGGAAAGTTTTTTTTCCAACCAGGATAAAAAACCAATACTCACCGACTCCACTATTATATTCTTTGATAATTACAGAGTAAACGGTCAAAAACTTTGTTGTAAAAAAGATACGCTTGAATTTTTTATTGACAGCATAAAAGGCAAAAAATACATGTTTGTCATTGGAGAATATATATCAGCTCTTCAAAGTGACAATCACACAGATACTAATTTGCGAATAAGAAAAACTCCTGACTCCATTTCTTTGTGGGGTATTCAATTAAATGTTGCCTACCCCATTGCAAAGTTCAAAGGTGAGTATGAAAAACTCGGGGCCAAATTTGTGGAAATAGATCCAAGAAATGATGAAATTTCCAGGCAAAAATGGAATGAGAATGACTCGATACTGGTTGAAACCATTCAGTTCAATAATTCAACTGACAAAATTATTACAGCTGTCCAGAAAGACGTGACTGAAAATGAAATGAACTCAATTATTGAGCAACTGAAAAATAAATTCCCAACTATAAAATACGAAGAAGCAATTCAAAGAGACAACGATGGCAACCTGTTTAAAATTATCAGGATGTCTTTCGAGGGAATCTCAGTCTCCTTTAAACAGAATGGGAAAAATGAATATTCTTTTATGATAACGGATTATTATGAAACATTAAAACTTATAATAAACAACGTTGGTGTTGGATATATTTTCACGGATGAAGTAAAAATTTATTAAGAGGATCTCTCGTTGTTTTTTTGCCAAGCAAAAAAACTCTCTTTTCTTTTTCTTAATTTTATAAACAGAAGTGGCTAATTTTTAACCTGGATCTAATGGAGTTCATAGATTATTACAAAGCGCTGGGGGTTGATAAAAACGCAACGCAGGAAGATATTAAAAAAGCCTATCGTAAACTCGCCAGGCAATATCATCCCGATCTTAACCCAAATGATAAGGAAGCTCACAAAAAATTCCAACAGCTCAATGAGGCCAATGAAGTATTGAATGATCCTGAAAAAAGAAAAAAATATGATCAGTATGGAAAAGACTGGCAGCATGCTGATCATTTTGAACAGGCAAGGCAATCACAGCAACGAGGTACCGGCAAAGAAAAATTTTCGGGTGATTTTAGCGAAGGTGAGTTTTCTGATTTTTTTGCATCCATGTTTGGCGACATGGGTGGTAGTGGTTTCAGGCAACGACAAACAAAATTTCGTGGTGAAGATTATCAGGCTGAGCTGCAATTGAATCTTACTGATGTTTACAAAACTCATCAGCAGGTACTGACGGTTAACAATAAAAGTATTCGCATCACTATTCCGGCCGGAGTCGAAAACGGTCAGAGAATAAAGATAAAGGGACATGGTGGTCCGGGCATTAATGGTGGTCCAAATGGAGACCTGTATATCAGTTTCCAAATTATTAATACTACGAAATTCAGGAGAGATGGAAATGATCTTCACACTATTGTTGATCTTGATTTGTATACCGCTGTGCTAGGTGGAGAGATCATTCTTGATACACTTGATGGAAAAGTAAAACTAAAGGTAAACCCGGAAACACAGAATGGAAGCAAGATAAAGTTAAAAGGAAAAGGATTTCCCGTATATAAAAAAGAAGGTGAATTTGGCGATCTCGTTATTACATTTCAAATTAAAACACCAACAAACCTGACGGACAAACAAAAGGAACTGTTTGAACAGTTGTCAAAATTATCATCCTAAAAAATAATCACAATGGAACAAACAGACATGATAGTTCTCGATGAGTTTTGTACCAGTCACCAGGTCGAGGTGTCATTTGTCCGGACTCTTGAAGAACATGGATTAATAGAAACTATCATTATAAATGAGACATTGTGCATACAAGAAAATGAATTGCCAAAGCTGGAACAGATCGTACGGCTTCACCAGGAATTAAATATAAATTCCGAGGGAATTGATGCTATTATTAATTTGCTTAAGCGAATTGAAAATATGCAAAATGAAATTATTGAACTTAGAAATAAGCTGAATTTCCATGAAGAAAATCAATAGAACAACATAATAAATGAACATCATACCAATTATTAGATGTAAGGATATTGATAGATCTATGGTCTTTTATACCCAGGTATTGGATTTTGAAGTATTAAATCCTGGGGAAGAGTTTCCATATAGATTGCTTATAAGAGAAGGCGCCAGGTTGGATATTTCAAGTCTTGATGGAGCTATTGACTCGTGTGTATATATTGAAGTTGAAAATGTAGACGACCTATTTAAAAAATTTGTTCAAAGAGGTTTAAACATTTCTTCAGATAAATCGGGAGTACATGGCGGCCCCTTTGATCAAACCTGGGGCATGAGAGAATTTTATGTAGAAGATCCTGATCGCAATACATTAAGATTTGGTCAGGAAATTAATTAATAGATACTTTCTTTTGAGCCTTACTGATCAGTTACAATGATAAACTTTCGATTTTTTATTAGGAGTTATACGATTTTTGAAAATATCCGCTGTTCCTGAAGCAATAATTGCTGCCCGATCTGTGTTTCAAGTTGGAAGAGTTAGACCGCTCTGTTTTTAATCTCCGTATTCCTTTTGAATCGCACCTCATGTAGGTGCCTGCGACCTCCGCCCCCTTGAAAACCTGACGTAAACCATTTTTGAAAACGAAATTCAGGTTATGAAAAAAATCAACACCTTACTTCACAATGTGGATGTACAGGGCAAACTGGTTACTGCAACTATTTTTGCTGTGATCATTGTCGTAAGCATCATCACCTGGGGTAAATAATTTTTACCCTGTGAATTAACCAACCATTGGATCGCTATGACGATCCAAAAAAGCATTGCCCCTTACACAGGGGCATTTTATTTTTTACTTTTCTTCGATCTGCTTATTACTTGCTATGATATAGAAGCAATTGCTTCAAGTTTTATCCAACTTTCTATTCCCTTTTTTAATAGCTGATCCTGGGTTATAAGCCATCAATAACATCTTTATAACCTCTGCCAATTGGGATTGATACTCCGTTAACTTCAACTGCTTCGGCCGTATAAGATTCGATCTTGCTTACTGAAACTATAAACGATCGATGGATACGTTTGAAAAGATTCGCAGGCAAAAGAGATTCAATTTCATGTGTACTCATTTTTGAGACGTATTCCTTTTTTGTTGTTACGATCTTAATATACTCCCGCTGGCTTTCGATATAAAGGATCTCTGAGAACAATATCTTTACTTTCTTTTTTTGCACATTCAAAAAAAGATGATCCTTTGCTCCTGTTTCTTCGATCGATCTATGTTTTTCCGTTTGTGTTGTTTTTACTTTTGTTACTGCTACTAAAAAACGTTCGAACTCAAATGGCTTAAGTAAGTAATCAGTAACATTTAAATTAAACCCTTCCACAGCATATTGATGATAAGCAGTAGTAATAATTACAGCAGGCGGGCTTGTAAGTGTTTTCAAAAATGCCATTCCTTTTAATTTAGGCAAATGAATGTCTAAAAAGATCAGATCTACGACATTGCTGCGTAAATAGTCAGTTGCAAGAATTGCATCTTTAAATGAACCATGCAACTCAAGAAATGGTACTTGTGATATGTAATCCGACAAAACTTTTACAGCCAATGGCTCATCTTCTACTATAATACATTTTATTTTAGACATGGCTAGCCAAATTAATTTTTAAAGTAGCAGTAAAAGCGGATACGTTTTGCTGAACAGCCAGGTTATACTCTTTATAAAGCAATTCCAATTGTCGTCTCAGGTTTGAAAGCCCGATATTCTCTTTCACATTTTTGTCCGTGAGACAATCTTCAGTAGAATTTTTTACAACAAACACTAATTGTCTTTTATTAATGGAAAGATGGATATCAACAAAAGGCTGATTTCTTGTTTCAGAAACACCGTGCTTGAAAGCATTTTCAACCAGCGGCATAAGCAATAGAGGTGGCATTGCTTGTTTCATATCTTCTATGTCATAATTAAAATTGATACGCAATGAATCGTCATAACGTAACTCTTCAAGTGCAATATAATCACCGATTATCTTTATTTCCTGTTCGATCGAAATATAATCCCCCCCGGTTTCATAGAGCATAAAACGCAGGATCTTGGATAAGCGCAAGATCGACTCAGGAGCAAGATCAGACTTATCCCGTGCCAGTGAATAAATATTATTTAGCGTATTAAATAAGAAGTGCGGATTTGTTTGAGACTTTAAATAGTTAAGCTCCGCTGTTTTCTTCTCAATGAGCAGCTGCTGCGTGGCCTGTTTTAATTTTATATAACGGTAAATATGCCTGATAATTCCAAAAAAGAAAACAGAGCCTACGCTATAACCCATCTGATTTTCTAGCAGAGCGTCTAATGATTTGAATGTCCCTAAAGGAGTATAAATATGTAATTGAATTCCGAGTGATCTCCAGGCATATGCACCATAGGAATATAGCATCATATAAAGAAACAAAAGCGGGATACTAATAAGAATATTATAAAGAATGATTTTTCTTTTCCGTAATACAAATGGAATGAAGTATTCAAACAGTATAAAATTGAGAACAGTAACATAAGTAATGCGCCAAAGAACATTAAACAGAACGGCAAAAAAATTTCCTGGAAAATTTAATATGTTGTGACCAAAGGACAGTAAAAAAAATACCGGCACAGCCCACAAATAAGGTCGCAATCTTTCTTTGTTATTTAGTATGCTCATCCTGGTCTTTAAGGCGATAAATATCGGTAAAACTTTGCCTTTCCATTTTAAAGTCTACAGAATTGACTCCAGCGTAAACTTACCGCAGGAAATCGTCAACCAAATCAATTCTGAGATAAAAAATTAAAATTGAAAATATCTCTCAATAGCAAAAAGCTTCTCTGAGATTTTGGGTATTTTTTAAAAGATGATTTGCCTGAATATGTTTTTTGTATACCATAGCCTGTTGTTTATTGACAGATGCATAAACTGTTTTCCTTAAATGAATATTCTTGTGCAAAATCTTCAATAAATGAAAAGAAATTCAATCCTCAGCATTGTTTTATTAATGGTTGTTCAGTTACAAGCACAAGTGGAACCAGAAGCTGGCAATTGGAAAACATGGTTCATCACATCAGGAAAAGATTATCGCTTGCCGGCGCCATCATCTTATAAAAATGAGATCCATGAAGTGCTTGAACGACAAAAAAATTTAGATGCTAAAACAAAACAACTGATCATTTTTTGGAATGCCGGATCACCAGGCTATCATTGGCAGGAAATGATGAATAAATTATGGGCAGTAGATACTGGTAGATATGGAGCATTAGCTAATATGCTCCTGGGAGCGGCTACTTATGATGCAACTATTGCGGCATGGGGTACCAAGTACGCATATAAACGTCCACGGCCTTTTGTTGCAGACAATAAAATAAAAATTTATACAGTTAAACCCGAGAGTCCTTCTTTTCCTTGCGAAAATTCTGTTGCCGCTGGTGTGGCGGTTACTATTTTTAGTCACTTCTACCCTGCAATGGCAGATTCAGTAAAAAAGCTTGCGCAACAACAAATGGATTCAAGAATTGCCGCTGGTGTTGCTTTTCCAAGTGACACCCGTGCAGGTTTTGAATTGGGAAAGAAGATCGCTGAAAAAGAAATTGAACAAACGAAAGATTATGTATCAACTGCTGCATGGGATGGAAAAGTCCCTGACAAGCCAGGATCATGGAGAGGAAAATTTGCAATGTTGCCCCTCGCCGGTAAGAACAAAACTGTCGTGCTTGAAAGTGGCAGTGAATTCCGTCCTGGCCCGCCTCCGGATTTTGCAAAAGAAATGGAGGAAATGAAAAATTATAAACAAACCTTTCGCACATTATCGAATGCTTTTTATTGGGCAAACCAATCATGGTTTATGGACAACTTAGCTAAAAAAATATTTGAGAACAATCTTCATCTTAATCCACCTCGTGCAGCCCGCATCAACGCAGTTGTAAACGTTACAAGCTATGATGCCTTTGTTGCGTGTTGGGATGCGAAATACACTTACTGGGGAATTCGTCCCAATCAATATGATACTACATTTCGCCCGGCAATAATGGTTACGCCGCCTTTTCCTGGTTATCCTTCAGGTCATGCTGCCCTTTCGGGTGCCATGGCTGAAATATATTCTTATTTTTTCCCGGATGAAAAAGATCTATTCAGGCAAAAAGCAAAAGATGCAGCCGAATCAAGATTTCAGGCCGGCATACATTTTCGTACAGATAATGAGGTGGCTCTTGAGTTAGGCAAAAAAGTTGCAACTAAAATAATTCAAAAAGTAAAAGCCGACGGCGCAGATCCTAAGTAAAAAATATTATGGAACTTTAAAAAATAATTACAGCAAAAAATTATCAAAGAATGAAAGTATTGATTGCAATACTCGGGCTTTTAAATGGTGGTTATATGTTGCTTGATGGGATCTACGTAATGTTAAAAGGAAAATATATCGGACCTGAAAAACCAGGGCCATGGGCAAATCTTTTTTACAAGCTTAAGATTGACGTCTTTAATCTTGGTCCGCTATTTATAGCTTTTGGGTTATTGTGGTTATTCTGGCTTTATTGCTTGTTGACCAACCAAAGTTGGACATATACTCTTGGGATGATTATTAGCATTTTATCGCTCTGGTATTTACCTGTTGGGACAATTTTTTCTTTGATCATTCTTTTGACCTTATTATTTGCTAAACAAAAACTCGGTCTTAATACTTAAATAAATTTTTCTCAGTGTGTTTTTTTAATGAAATGTCAAGGGGTTGGTTTCTACCGACCCTTTATTTTTTACATAAAATACAGTTACTATGACCAAAGAATTCTTGAGCAAATAGAATTGTATAAAGGAAACCGCCCCGATAAATCGGGACGGTTTTATAAATCCAGGTTTTCTTTTTTAGTTAGAAGTTCCTGTCACGGCTGTTTCTACCATTACGATCATCTTGTTGATCTCTGCCGTTATGATCATCCCAACCCCTGTTATCATTACCATATCTGCTATCACGACCAAATCTGTCTTCGGTAATTGAAAGTTGGCCAAACCTGTCAATGGTGATTTTCACATCATTGTTTCTGAGTTGGAAGGCCTTGCTTGCAACCAAACGCTTTTTTTGGAATATTGAAAATCCACGATTGCTGCTCATGTCATACACTTGTATAGTATGACGGCCATTGCGCAGGTTGTCGATATTCATCATCCTACTGTTACTGTAATAAGTCCTGCCATCTACCACAATCTCATATTTCTTCGTCGAAATAATGGTTACATCAGGTTTTCTGTCTGCAGCAAAAACAGCTGCAGTGAGAACCAAACCCAAACACATTGTAAAGATCTTTTTCATTTTATAAAGTTTTATTGTTTTTGTCTTGCACTGCAACCGGAGCCTGCAAAACCATTTTATTATTTCCGGTTGCTTACTATTATTCAAAGCAGATGCCATTGTGCCAAAAAACAGATAAGGAATCGTTAATGCGATTGTTATTTAAGGTTAATGAAAATTGGAGAATGTTAACTACAGCGATTTATCTTTCTAGGTAAAATAAATTTGGCGATCTAAAATAGTATTTAGATATTTGTCTAAATATACAATCATTGAATTAAACGATATGAATAATGTATTTAAAGCCCTGAATGATCCTACCCGGCGTGAGATATTAGAATTGCTCCGCAAAAAGGATATGACAGCCGGAGAGATAGTAGAAAAATTCCGCATTTCCGGCCCGAGCATATCACATCACCTGGATCTGTTGAAACAGGCCAAATTGGTGATCGCTGAAAAAGAAGGACAGTTTATTTACTATTCTCTCAATACAACTGTTGTAGATGAGATCATGACATGGTTACTTCAATTCAAATTAAAAAAGAAATAATTATGGATAAGTTTATGAAAAAGATCGTTTGGCTATTCATCATAGCCCCTGCTATTTACTTAGCTATTGTGTGGAAAACGCTCCCTAAAACAATAGCAATGCGCTTTAACTTAAAAGGTGATATTGATCGTTACGGTAGTAAAAATGAGCTGATTACTATGATAATGATCTTAATAGCGGTGAATGCAGTCGTTTATTTATTGTTACCTCAAGTTTACAGGATCGATCCCAAGAGATATGCTGCAGAAAATAAAGGAAGGTTATTTCGCATTGCTTTTGCTGTTGCTATATTCACTTCCGCCGTGCTTTGCCTGATCATTTACAGCAGCATTCATGGTAATATAAAATTCAGTATGAGGTTTATACTGGCAGGAGTTGGATTGATGCTTGCCATTGTTGGTAATTATATTTATAATATCAAGCCCAATTATTTTGCAGGTATCCGTTTACCATGGACTTTAAATAATGATGAAAATTGGAAAAGGACGCATTTGTTGGGAGGGAAGTTACTTTTTGGAGGCGGACTACTTATCGCAGTGATTTGTCTTTTTGCTCCTTTCATGCTTTCTATGATCACATTATTTGTAGTACTCTCAGTTGTGATCCTTATTACCTGTGTTTACTCATATCGTTTATACAAAAAGCTAAATATTCATAATTAATAAATAGCAAGTTTCGGGTTAAATAACGACAAAGACGTTGGGATATTTACATTTTAAACTGAAACAAAAATGGCCGGGAAGATTGAGAATTGTTTAATGAATGATACCGATGATATCTTATCACTTTATCAATCTGCAAGGGAACTGCAAACGACTAAAGGAATGGTAGTATGGCCAGTATTTGAAAAAAGATTTATTGAAAAAGAAATAAAAGAACTAAGGCAATGGAAACTGGTTATTGAAAATACTATTGCCTGCAACTGGGCAATTACTTTTTCAGACAAAGAGATCTGGGGAGAGAAAGACAAAAACGATTCTATTTATATTCATCGAATAGCCACTAATCCTGCTTTTCGCGGCAACAGGTATATTCATATGATCGTGCAATGGGCAAGTGAATATGCAAAACAAAAAGAGAAACAATTTGTGCGCCTGGACACTTTAGGAAATAATACTAAATTGATCGAACATTATGCATCTGCGGGTTTTCAGTTTTTAGGAATCTTTGAATTGACAGATACTTCTAATCTCCCTGGTCATTATCAAAATGAACCTAATTGCTGTTTGTTTGAAATTGATCTTGCTGAAGGCGAATAAGAACCAGTCATGATCTATTTTTCAAGAGGTCTCTGCTTCTATTTTTCGTTTTTTATTAATAAATATTCATCTGATTTTAAAGCCGTATCTTCACAAACTATTCGCAGAGAAAAGTGGTTTTTATTTTTACTTCGAAAATCTTCTTTATCAATGCGGTCATTTTAAACTAAAAAGAAACATACATGAGTGAATCATGGAATAAAAAAGAAAGAGAAAAAAAGAAACAGAAAGAAAGAAAAGATAAGGCTGAAAAAATGCAAGATCGAAAAGAAAATGCAAAAAAGGGCAACTTCGATGATATGATCGCTTATCTTGATGAAAATGGAAATTTAAGTTCTACCCCACCCGATCCGAGGAAGAGAGTTGAAGTAAAACTGGAAGATATCCAGATCGGCGTTCCCGAATATGTACCTCCTACAGAAGAAGAGCTTACACACAAAGGAAAAGTGACTTTCTTTAATAATGAAAAAGGATTTGGCTTTATTAAAGACCTGCAATCACAACAAAGCCTTTTTGTACATGCCAATAATCTTACTGCTCCAATAAAAGAAAATGATAAAGTAAGTTTTGAAATAGAAATGGGACAGCGTGGCCCAATGGCTGTCAATGTTAAGATCATTAACTGATTATTTATATAATTGTAACTATCATTAACTCCTTTTAGGTTATTGCAAATAAACTATAAAGTCTGGTTTATTAATCGTAGCTTTGTTGTTCTTGATGTTAGTGCTCTCTCTTCTGGCGTAGTATAATTCTCCAAAAAGCAGTGAAGGCTTTAACGTAAGGCAGGTAAAGTATCATTTAATTATTGATAGCCTTACCACATTTTTAAATAAAATATTTTTTAGTGTCATTTAACGATTTACAGCTCATAGAGCCTGTATTACAGGCCCTTGACAAAGAAGGATACACCATTCCTACCCCAATACAGGAGAAATCTATTCCTGTCATTTTACAAAAAAGAGATCTGCTTGGTTGTGCACAAACAGGTACTGGTAAAACAGCTGCTTTTGTTCTTCCCATACTTCAATTGATGTATGAAGGAAAACAAAACACTGGAGAACAAGATCATAAGATAAAAGCGCTTATACTTACTCCAACAAGAGAGTTGGCAATACAAATTGGCGAAAGCATCCGTGCTTATGGTCATTACTTGCCTTTACGTCATCATGTAATCTTTGGTGGTGTTTCTCAACATAGCCAGGTGCAGGCAATTCGCCGGGGGGTTGATATCCTGGTAGCAACACCGGGTCGCTTACTCGATCTTATGCAACAAGGTTATATTACTTTAAGAGATATTCAATTCTTTGTACTTGATGAAGCGGACAGAATGCTCGACATGGGATTCGTACATGATGTAAAACGCATCATCACAAGATTACCTTCAAAAAGACAAACGCTTTTTTTCTCGGCTACCATGCCAAATGAAATAAAGCAATTGGCTGCAATGCTTTTAAATAACCCTGTAAAGGTGGAAGTAACGCCGCCTGCAACAACGGTTGACATGATCCAACAGTCAATCTATTATACTGAAAGGCATAACAAACCAGCTTTACTGGTCCATTTATTAAAAGATGAATCAATAGAGACTGCATTAGTATTTACGCAAATGAAACATGCGGCTGATAAACTTGCCCGCATGCTAAACAATAATGGCATTCGTACAGAAGCTATTCACGGCAATAAAGCTCAATCGGCTAGACAAAAAGCGTTGGAGAATTTTAAAAACAAACGTACCCGTGTGTTAGTTGCTACAGATATTGCGGCCCGCGGTATTGATATAGATGAACTGACACATGTGATCAATTTCGAATTGCCAAATGTTCCGGAAACTTATGTTCATAGAATTGGAAGGACTGGTCGTGCAGGTGCAAAAGGTGTGGCAATTTCTTTTTGTGACTGGAGTGAAAAAATATTCTTAAGTGATATACAAAAGCTGATCAGGAAAACTCTCCCGGTGGTGAAGGCACATTCATTTGACGCTCCGGGTATGCATGATGTAGTTCAATCAACTAATTCTTTTTACGGAACCAGCAGCAGAAATTCAAGAACGAAAAAACATAGCAGGGCATTTACACAAAGAGGCTGATCTTTTTTTAGACAGCTTCTTGTTCCTTAGCAACTGTGCTATTCCTGATGGTCAGTTGATAACTCGAATTCACAGAAAATTCGAATTGCTTATTCTTTAGCATTGCGCCTGTCTGCTCATTTTCTTGTAACACTAAGATCAGGTCTTTGGCGAGTTGTGTATTATTGGCGTCATAGTTAGTGCGGCCATTATTAAGCTGAAGACTTGAAAAAGTAAGCTTTGTTTTTTTGCCTCCTGTTGCCCGTTGAAAATCGGTGAAATTCATATCCAATACCTGCTCTCCTTTTTCAGAACGCTTCATTAGTAAAATGATAACAGGTAGATATTTTTTCCAGGTTTGTAAGAACATAAATACTGCTTTACTTTATTAAAAAATTGGTCACTAAAAATTATTGTTCCTCAGTAAGACGTGTAAATGATAACCCATTAAATATGCGGGCAAGATCCATATTTTTTGTCTTACGCCACTCCTCAATTTTTGCATGACTAACGATACGCCATAAGTTTTTCAACTTTAATTCCCCATAATCCTGAGTTCTGATGAAAACTCCTGTTACGGTACTACGTTCTTTAAAATGAATATTGATTGTTGAATCCTCTCTTCCTTTACCTTCCACAAACTTTTCGATCATTTCAGTAGTCATATTTAATTAATTTTATTTTTATAATCCCAGGCTTTGTTCTGCGGTTAATTTAATAGTTAAAAAGTCTTGAGTTCGGGATTTAAATAACGGTACATTTTTAAAAGCACTTGAGAAAAAGCAGGTGTATAGAATAAATCCGAGAGAAATTGATTGTTCACTACAAGAACTGTATAACTCAAATTAACGGGTCAAAGATAGTCATTATCACCCATATAATCTTCATTTTATTTTACACTGAACATATGAATGCATAAACAATTTAACCACCAATTAATTAACACTAATCGCGACTCATAACACGATTTTTTTAGAGACTTTTATCGCATGAATACATGGCTTATTTGATTTTATAAGCTGTTTACTTTTTTGTGACTTTTGAATAATAGAGAAGGAAAAAGACGAACAAAAAAAATTAGACTTACCGCTATATTTATCATCACTGCCAAAAAAATTTTATGGGCAATAATTCTTGTAAGATTTTATGATTTTTTGCAAGTGGATCATACAAGTGTGGAAAATCAGCCCACTATCTAGTGAATGAACTAACAATTGTATTATTTGTTTAGAATGGTTTAAAAGACATGAGCTGGATTCATCAAAATTATTGAAGTAACGCCATTAGTATTGCATCTCGCATCTCCCCTGCTTTTGCCGAAAGCTTGCTGTCAATAAAACAGCCGATATTGGTTGCCATGAAAACATAAACTTT
>JBIOVR010000283.1:0-7690 GCA_044867875.1 Chitinophagaceae bacterium | reverse complement strand
TATCGTGAAAGTGATATCATAAAAATGGATATCCTTTTGAATGGCGATAAAGTGGATGCATTAAGTGCATTGATCCATCGTAGCCGTGCGCAGGAGTTTGGAAGAAAACTTTGTGAAAAATTAAAAGAGCTGGTTCCGCGTCAGCAATTCCAGATAACGATACAAGCTGCGATCGGCGCCAAGATCATTGCCCGTGAAAATATTTCTGCGATGAGAAAAGATGTTACTGCTAAATGTTATGGTGGTGACGTAAGCCGCAAACGTAAACTGTTAGAAAAGCAAAAGGAAGGTAAGAAACGTATGCGCCAGATCGGAACAGTGGAAGTGCCACAAGAGGCATTTTTGGCGGTGTTGAAGTTGGATGAGTAACAAAGCCTGATTCCCAGATTCAAATTTTTAAGTTGATCTATTTTCCTGGAAGCTGGTATAAATAATAAGTTTGCCAATCGCTTCCTACGCTTACCAGGTATTGACTGGTTGTTTCCTTTAGTAATTCGATATGATGATATTTTACTGAGTCAGCCGGTAGTCCGTGTATCGTTAAGTAATAATAGTGGTTATATCCCGGGTGATCCTTTGATAGGTTTACTACATTTTGTACAACCGCAGGATTAAAGATTCCTGATAGCCTTTGTTGGTTCCATGTCACATAGCTTCCCCACTTCTTGTTATCCGGCATATAAAGAGACTTGATACTCAAATACGGTAAGATGCCCACACTCATATTATCAGGATGACAAGCAATAAATGTTGTAGAGTCAGGGTGTAATTCTCTGTTTATATAATATCCCATGTCTTTTACATACTCACTGTAACTTGTTATCTTATTTATAGCTAAACGTGCTGCTGACGTACTCATCAGGATCAGCATAGAGAAAAGAAAAAGACTGGTTACATTTTTTTTGTTTTCTTTTCTGTCATCTATCCAGAGAAACAGAAGAATACTCAAAATCAGAAAGAAATGATGTCGAAGGTCACCATGATATTTGAAAAAAAACAGAACGAATAATCCTATTTGGGCAGACAAAAATCCGTATAAAAGAAATTTATTTTTAAAACTAATTATTACTTGTACGATAATCGCAAGATAAATAAGCATGCTTAAAAAGGGGACGCCTGTGATCATAGGAGCCATTATGTTGTCTCCAGAAGTAAATTGAAGTTTGAATCCTGAGAGTTCCCCGGCAAGATCATTAGAAGGGTATACTTGTATAACTGCTAATATTATTCCTGTTCCTATTACTACCAAAGCCTTACCATGTGTTTTGTTCTTTAAGAAAATGCTGCTTAGAAAAAGAAAGAATGCGAAGCCGCATGTAAGTAAAGCTGAGGGAATATTAGTGTTAGCAAAAAGGAAAAAAACAAATGACCAAAGAAACCATTTATTATAATAGTTCTTATAAAGGGTCAGTGCTGCGAATAGCAGGAATATACTTAAAGCATAGCTTCTTGCATTGATGGAATATTCTGTAAGAAAAACATGAATAAAAGGAAACAATATCAGTATCAATAACGGGAAAGGTGCAAACCGTAGCCAAAGGAAAAGGGCAGCGATAGCAAACAAATGATTAAGAAAATAAATGACCTGGAAAGGCACTCCGGATCTGGCCAACGGGAATAATACTGTATGCCATAATCCCGGACTTCCTTCATATCCCATTAAAGAATACATATTCCATAGCGATCCTGAATCCCTGGCTATAAGCCAGGCCTGAGTTTCATCACCATCAATTGAATGATAGAATTGAAGAAGAACAGTAATGATAATATACAGACCAAATGTTATGGCAATAACAATTTTCTTATTCCTTATAAGAAAACTTTCAATGTGGTTAAAACATCGGGCAATAGTATTCCTGAATGCTGGTGACAGCCACAATAGAATAAAAAAAAGAAGACATGTTGAAGACTTGATTAAGCTGATTAGCATGGATCAATATTTAAGCTTCTTCGTGGTAAGTATCTTCAGTATTTATTGACCAAATAGATGACTTGTCGGTATCACCTTTTATTATTTTATCAACAGCTTCCATAGCTGTCAGCATTGAATGATCCTGGTTATTATACCGATGCATTCCATTTCTACCGACAAGAAACAAGTTTTTATAGGAGTCCAGATAGTTACGTAATATACCGATCTCATTGTATGAGCCAAAATATCCAGGATAAGCTTTTTCGACCTTTATTGCCGTACCATCAATTACTACATTCTTTTCTATGATACCTATTTTTATCAGTTCATTTTCGGCAAGCTGTAATAATTCTTTTTCTGTCATCTGCCAAAGACTGTCATCTTGTTGACAGAAGTATTCTAACCCTAGCCAAATAGTTTCCGGATCATTTACCATCCAGGAACTCCAATTATTAAATATCTGTAATCTTCCAATTTTTACGTTCTTTTCTTGAATATATATCCAGTTATCTCTGACCATGTTGCCATTATTATCCTTTAGCTTTAATTTTTTCACTAAAAGTCCAATGGTAATGATCTCCCGATATTCCAATCTATCAGCAACTTGTTTTAGTTTTTCTTCTGGCATAGGTTTCAATGCATTCATCAGATCTTTTATTGGCATTGTTGATATAAAAAAGTCGGCCGAAATTGTACGATTGCTACCATTAATTTTATCAACGACTTCCACGTTCTGAATAATATCCCCGGTGGTGTTTAATCCTGTCACTTCATAATTGTATAAAATAGTACCACCATCTTTAATGATATCATCTGATACTTTTTCCCACAGTTGACCCGGTCCATATTTGGGGTACAAAAATTTTTCGATAAAACTAGTTTCTGTTCCTTTCTGCCTTATATCATTTTTCTTTTTTTTCTTCAATGCATTAGTAATAATAGCTGAGATAGAAACTCCTTTGATCCGTTGTTTTCCCCATTCAGAAGGAATTTTTTCAGCCTCAATTCCCCATACTTTCTGGGTATAAGCTTCAAAAAAAGTCTTATATAATTCTTTCCCAAAACGGTTAATAAGGAAATCTTTCAGCGTATTCTCAGGTTTTAAAGGAGAGATTTTTGAAACGAGATAACTTAAAAGAATTTTGAAAGTACGTTGTATGCCAAGTTTTCTAAAAGTAGTACCGCTCAATTTTACAGGATAAGGAAACAGCTGATTTAAAAAAAAGATCCTTGAGTTCCGCTCTCTTACGAGCATAACATTATCGGGAGTTGTATCAGCTCCGGAATTGGAATTTTTAAATGTCCTGGATTTGTTTTGATAACTGATCTTAATTTCATCATCGGCTCCGCCTTCCAACGGTAGTATCTTCAACCACCATTCCAGCACCTTATCAGATTTTGAGAAAAACCTATGACCGCCAATATCAATCCGGTTACCCTTATAGTTTACTGTTCTGCTTAATCCACCCGGAATATCCAATTTTTCTATTATTATAGGAACGAAATCACCGGTTTTTATTAGTTCATAAGCTGCGGTTAACCCAGCTGGACCGGCACCGATAATAAGCACTGTTTTCTTGTTCATAGATTGGATGCAGTTACAGGATCTGGCTATTTTTAATCATTGGTCCAATTAATTGTGATGCTTATTATGAAGTTGTTCTCATGAAAGTCACCAAGGGGCGAAGTTAATTAAATGTTGAATAGTTAATAAATAATTGAAGGTGTCTGTTTAACACCTTTTATATTGCATTATGCTGCGCAGAACTGGACTGCATTTTTATTTAGTACTTGGTTTGTTTGCTGTATATCTTTTCAACGGCCTCATTGCTATTCCCAGGAATTCGATCACTTATGATGAAATGGATCATTGGAGTTATGGCAAGAGAATATTGAAAGGCCAAACACAAAAAGTATATATATATGATGATGCTTCTGCAATGCCCATCACCGGTGTGAATGCAATACCCCGTGCTGTGGAGCAGGTATTGAATCGTAATCTTAGCAAAACCGACGGTGGGGTAAGTGATATAATGCATGGTCGCTATATGACCCTACTGGTTTGCCTGCTGATAGGTATTTATGTTTATAAATGGTCGAAAGAACTTTTTGGTGAATGGGGAGGAGCTTTTTCTTTATTCCTTTTTATTTTTTGTCCCAATTTAAATGCATACGCGACGCTATTGTCAACCGATGCTTATACAGCTTTGTTTGCACTGACAACATTTTATTACTTCTACAAGTTTGTCAATAATTCAAGTTGGAAATATTTTATACTCTTTAGTTTCAGTTTTGGTATAGCGCAGGTTTCAAAGTATTCATTGCTTCATTTACTTCCCATATTTGCTTTAGTATCTCTGTTTTTACTTATCAATCGGAAAACAATTTTCAAAAATTGGAAGAAAAATTTTGTACGGCTCATTGTTTTGTTTGTGATCACTGCGGGGACTATCAATATTGCTTACCTGTTTAATGGAACTGGAAGAAAACTGGAGGCATATACTTTCCGCAGCAACACATTCCAGTCACTTCAGCAAATACCTGTTATCAATAAAATTCCTTTGCCATTGCCTGTTCCCTATATAGAGGGGATTGATATCACTTATCACATGACTGAACTTGGGGCAGGCAATCCTCTTGCCGGAGGCAGAAATTACCTTAATGGTGAATTCAGAACAGATAGAGGCTTTTGGAATTATTATCTGCTGATGTTGCTTTACAAAACACCAATTCCATATCTCATGATCTTTCTATTGCTTGCATTAGTGTATGCAAGGAATCTGAAACGTTTTTCGTTGCGTTCTTCGGAGTTTATCATTGGGTTTGGACTATTGTATTTTTTTATCTTTTTTAGTTTCTTTCTTTCCATGCAATCGGGCAACCGGCATATTATCTTTTTTTACCCATTGCTATATGTACTGGCGGGGAGATTGGCAACAGTAAAATGGGGGGAAAGATATAAGCTTGCTGGCGCTGGGATATTAATCGTTTATTCATTGGTTGGATTTTATTTTTATTTTCCAAACCTTATTTCCTATACCAATGAATTTATAGTCAACAAAACGAATGCTTATAAGATAATGGCTGACTGCAGTATTGATTACGGACAAGGCAACTACGCTTTGGAAAAATATCTTGCAAAACATCCTGATGTCAAAATAGCGACACCAGAACCACAGCAGGGTGAAATTGTGATTGACCTGAATGATTTTGTTGATATCAATGGTACTGGCAAATTCGAGTGGCTAAAGAAATATAAACCAGTGGGACATGTTAATTATTGCTACCTTTTATTTAACGTGCCCATTGATAATAAATAATCAAAGTTTGAGTGATAATAAGTCAATATTTGTAGTTATCCCATGCTATAATGAAGCAAACATTATCCTCGAAACAATTGCTGCTGTTATTGAAAAAGGTTATTCAATAATAATTGTAGATGATTATTCAACTGATAATACCAAAGAACAACTTAAAGAGCTACCAGTGATCTATATCCGTCATCGGTTGAATATGGGCCAGGGGGCAGCTTTGCAAACAGGTATCAGTGTTGCGTTGAAAAGAAAGGCAGAATACATGGTTACTTTCGATGCCGATGGCCAGCATGATGTAAATGATATTGATGGAATGCTTCAGAAATTAAAGGAGGGACAATTTGATATTGTTCTTGGCTCCAGGTTCTTACCAGGGGCTGGGGGGAATATCAGAACTGTACGAAAACTGTTGTTAAAAACCGCTTGTTATCTGAATTATCTATTTACGGGTATTTTGCTTTCAGATGCGCATAACGGTTTACGTGTTATGAACAGAAATGCGGCGGAGCGTATTCATTTGAAAGAAAACCGGATGGCACATGCCACTGAAATACTCAAAGAAATAAAAAACCATAGTTTAAAGTTCGGGGAGTTTCCCGTACATATACATTATAGTGATTATTCGAAGAAAAAAGGGCAATCTTTGCTGAACAGCGTACGCATTTTTTTTGATCTTATATTGAATAAAATTTTTGACTGATGACTCTCATCCAGGTAGCATTGGCAGCAGGTGTTATTATTATTGGGGTGTATATGTATATACGTCTTCGCAGTACTTTGTTTGATGTTTTCCTGATAGGGTTATTTATTATATCAGGAACGCTTCTTGTTTTATTTCCTGAGTATTCAAATAAAATTGCTCATTGGGCAGGAGTGGGCCGCGGTGCCGATCTGTTATTTTATTTGTCGATCCTTTTTCTTTTCTTTCTGATCTTGAAATTATATTCGCGTCTACGCAGGATGGAACAAACCTTTACAGAGATAGTGAGAAATAAAAGTATTGAAGATGCTGAAGAGTTGGATAAAAAAAATTAATCACCGCCACCAGGTTTCTTTGTTTTATTCGTGTCAGATTTCTGCTTTAGTTTTTCCTCATTCTTATTTCCTTTATAATCCATTAACGGATCGCCAACCGGAGCCTGACCATCTTCCAGTTTATAGTTAAATACTTTATTCACATGAACCCATTGCCCATTCTGCCATTTAAAGCCTTCATAATCTCCATCCGGAACATATGTCCATGGGAAATCAGGTTCATCTGTTTCTGAGATCAGGTGATCAAATAAGATCAATTTCAGATCGGGTTCATAATTCACATATGTTCTTGCGTCTTTTTTATACTCAATGCTAAAACGAGATTGGGTTTGTTTTATCACACTGTCTTCTTTGAAACTAAAACCACCACCAAATACAGGCTTTTTCTTATCATCAAATGTTAATACATCTATCCATTTCTTCTTGCTTCGCAAACCTTCATGATCGATCCCTAAGAGGGTATAATAACTTTTTCCCTGGTATTGGGTTTTAATAATGTTGTAATAAACAGCACCGATCCAACTTGTGTCTCTGCAAATAGCGGTATAAGCATTGTCTGTCCATGAAGATTTATCAAGCAGGCGAAATCCTTTTAAAGATCCATCAGGAGTTCTCATTTGAATAAATCCTCGCTGCCAGCCAGAGTAATCATCAATTTCAACATACCATGTAAATATTCTAAAACTGCTATCAGGGGCATATAATTTTGAAATTCCAATTACAGAATCAAAAGGATAATAAAATGAATTTTTAACCTGCAGTGCCCTGATAAAAGTTGGCACAAAATCTTTGTAGGCGAGCAATCTGCCTGCTTCCAATGTATCCAGGATCATGAAACTAGCAATTTGCTTTAATGAGTCTTCCTTGATCCCAAGTATCTTTTTATCTGCTTTAGAAATTACCTGTGAGGATGCTTGAATAGAGGAAAAAAGCAAAATTATTGCTGCTAAAAAGGTGAGGAAGGATTTTTTCACAGAATTCAACATTGGTATTTGATAACGAAGTTACATTGCTTTTACCAGACGAAGAATAACGGAAAATCGTTCCGGGTATTTTATAACTTTTTATTAAAGCCTGTCTGCCGACAGGCAGGCTTTTGCAAAATCGGAAAGGCTGTTGAACCTGAGATCAATATTCGGATGAGGAAAGGGTGTTTCGGGGTGGGTGGATGCAATATATACCGAGTACATACCCGCATATTTCCCAAAAAGCATATCGCTGGGTTTGTTTCCAATTATGATCGATTTGCTCAGCTCGATCTCTGGAAAGTCTCTTTGTGCACTGAATGCCATCCCGGGATTGGGTTTTCGATAAATAGCTTTTGGGTCAACGGCGGTGCAGTAGTAAATACCATCAATGCGTCCTCCAGCATCTTCTATTTCATGTTGCATATTTTGATGAATACCCAAAAGGTCTTCATCAGTCATAA
>JBIOVR010000282.1:0-5602 GCA_044867875.1 Chitinophagaceae bacterium | reverse complement strand
ACTTTATTTTTAAACTTTGGTTGTTGATTTAAAAATTCCAGGACAGTAACATGTGGGTTTGGGGGAAATTCATTTGAATCGATCGTTGAATCGGCAAAGCCGGTCATTATCTCACTATACCCGGGATAACTGAACCAATGAGGGTTTGCATTATTGACTTTATTATCGAGTTTCCTGTTACCATAGATCTGCCCGTGATTGACAATTGAATTCCAGAAAAATGGCATTAATTTTTTTCTTCTTTCATTTTCATTATTGCTCCAGTATTTTTCAAAAATATAGTTGCTGTCGCCCTGGTTAAATTTTGAATTGTTGGCGAGGGCTGAATCCATTCCTTTAAATACTTCTTGCCATCGAAAACCATCGGTTGTAATTATAATTATGTTTTCGGCTTGCTGTGCCCGAATTGAGTTAACTAAAAAGAAAAGGGAAAAAAGTATTGATATCTTTTTCATAACCTTTAATAATTCTTACAATGATCTGTCAAGATGAGTATAGCCGCCATCAACATAAATTAATTGTCCTGTTGTATGACTTGATCTTTCAGAAAGAAGAAATACTACCATATCAGCGATTTCCTCAGCAGTTGTCATTCTTTTCCCTAATGGAATTTTATCAGTGATCGACCTTAATTTTTCTTCCGGGTTTGGTAAAGTCTTTATCCATTTTTCATAAAGCGGGGTATAGCATTCAGCAACTATCACTGCGTTTACTCTTATTCCATATTTTAATAATTCAACGGCCCATTCTCTTGTTAATGCATTACGTCCACCATTAGAGGCAGCGTACGCCGAAGTATTTCCTTGTCCTGTTTCAGCTACCTTACTTCCTATATTCACAATAGCTCCTTTGCTTTTTATCAATTCAGGTAAAGCATGATGAGCCATCAAATAATAATGCACCACATTCTTGTGAAGCGATGCAATGAATGCTTCATAATTCCCTTTTTCTAACCCAACACCATCATTAACACCTGCATTATTTACTAATCCGTCAATCCTTCCAAATTTTTCTATTGTTGCATTAACGGCATTTTCGCATGCTTCCGGATGAGTGAGTTCAGCAGTTATTGCAAAGCCTGACCCAATTTCTTTAATGATCGTTTCATTATCAGTTGCATCCCGACCAACTACAACAGGAATTGCACCTTCAGCCGCCAAAGACTTAGTAATGCCGGCACCAATACCTTTTGCGCCGCCTGTTACAATAATGATCTTATCTTTTAAACCAAGGTTCATATTTATAAATTATAAAATGAAATTGCATTCTCGCCAAGCACTTTCAGCCTGTCTTCTTCAATAAAATTTTCCATGTATTTCTCTAATAAACTTTTCCACTGCACATAAATTCCTGAGAGCAACATAACAGGCCAATCACTTCCAAACATTAAACGGTCAGTGCCAAACGCTTCAAACACTGTATCAAGGTATGGATAAAAATCAGCAGCACTCCATTGCTTCCATTTTGTTTCTGTGAATAATCCAGAAAGCTTGCAATAGACATTTGGATGCTGCGCCATTTCTTTCATTAATACTTTCCATTCATCAATATTCTTTTTACCAATATCTGGTTTTGCGCAATGATCAATAACAAATTTTTGACCCTGAAATTTAGAAACAAACTCAAGCGCAGGTTTTAATTGATAGTGATAAATAAGAATATCATATGTATAGTTGAAAGGTGCTAAAGCCCTGATGCCAGTTTGAAAATCTTCTCTTAATAAAAAATCATCAGGTTCAGATTGTACTACATGACGCCAGCCTTTGATACTATTATACTGGGAAAAGAACTGCAATCTTTCTTCAACGTTTTTGCTTTGCAGATCGGTCCAACCCACAACCCCTTTTATTTCGGAATGTGTTTTTGCAAGCTCAACCAAAAAATGTGTTTCATATTCGCTCTGTCCTGCTTGCACTGCTACACAACCATCAACGCCGTTTCTTTTAAGTGTGGGTATTAAATGCGCAGGTAAATGATCCTGTTTCAGGATCTTCATATCATCTGTGATCCATGCATCCCTTTTCTTATCATACTTCCAAAAATGAACATGTGTATCGATTATCATAGTAGTCAGAATTCAGAATTACTCTCCAAACTAAAAATCTTATCCATCAAGATCCATTTCTCACCGGTTTTTGCCCATGGCAATGCTTGTTGAAATTTCCACATCAAATTTTCCCATTCCTGAACTTTAGGGTTTGTTGCATCCATTGCAGATTTCTTTTCAAAACTAAAATCTTCATTCGCTTCTATAATCATAAACATCCTGTTGCCCGTACGATAAATATCTAACACTTCTATGCCAGACACTTTAATACTCTTGATTATTTCCGGCCAAACGTTTTTATGATAATCCTCATACTCAGCAATCAATTTAGTATCTTCCTTCAGATCCAAAGCAAGACAAAACCTTTTCATTAGTTTAAATTTATTCTTTATACGCTACTGCTTTCTGCCTGCTACTCCCCAAACCATGAATACCCAACTCCATCACATCGCCGGGTTTTATATACACCGGTTCTGGTTTTTGTCCCAGCCCGACCCCCGCCGGTGTTCCTGTTGAAATAACATCTCCGGGCAACAAGGTCATGAACTGGCTTAAATAATAAATAAGATGCGGTATTTTAAAAACAAGATTCTTTGTATTACCATCTTGCATCATTGTTCCATTAACGGTTAACCAAAGCCGAAGATCATTTACATCTGTTATTTCATCTTGTGTTACTAAAAATGGTCCAAGCGGTGCAAACGTATCACAGCTTTTTCCTTTTACCCATTGACCAGCTCTTTCTAATTGAAATTCTCTTTCACTGTAATCGTTGTGCAAAAGATAACCGGCTACATGATTTAACGCAACAGCTTCATCAACATAAGATGCTTTTTTGCTAATAACCACTGCGAGTTCAACTTCCCAATCAGTTTTTTTACTGTTTTTCGGAATAACAAGATCATCGTTTGGTCCTACAATGGCAGTCGTTGCTTTAAAAAAAATAACTGGTTCGGGAGGTAATTGCATTTTACTTTCAGTCGCATGATCAGAATAATTCAGACCAATGCAAATGATCTTAGAAGGTCTTGCAATTGGTGGACCAAGACGAGTATCTCTTGAAATTTCTTTTAAAATCTTTTCGCTGATAATTGTTTTGAGCAATGCGAGACCATCAGTTTGAAAAAACTTTTCATCATAATCTGAAATGTATTCCGATACATCAAACCAGATATCATTAATAATAACACCGGGTTTTTCTTTTCCGGCTTCACCAAAACGAATCAGTTTCATCTGTAGTTTTTATTTTAGATCCAATTGAATAATAGTGTCAATATCATCCAGCACAACTCCATCAATATAAATAAAAGTTCCTTCGGGTTGCTGTTTGAATTTTATTTCTTTATTCCCGTTCAATAAAAATGCTTTTGAAATCTTTTCTTTTAATTCAGGAATAAAAATAAAAGCGGGGTTCTCTGGTTTATTGAGAATATGCATATAAACCATTTTGTTTTTTATGGTCATCGTTCCCCAATCCTTTGGCGGAATTATATTGCCTCTTGTTCCATAAATAGTTTGTCCATTTTTCTCCATCCATTTACCAACAGCTTTTAAAGTGTCTGCAAATTCCGGTTGAATAGTTCCATCGGGCATGGGACCAACATTCAATAAAAAGTTTGCATTGTAACCAGCGGCTTTTACGATGTATTGAATTACTTTTTTTACTGACTTATAATTTCTGTCAGTGATATTAAAACCCCAACTGTCATTCATTGTCTCACAAGTTTCTAATGGCAATACAGACACTGATGCGCCACCAAATCCGGTTGTATTATGTCCCGGTAGGTCTTTTTCAAATGCCTGGAAATCTTCTCCTGGAATTGGAGTTAAATGATGATTGTTGCTGATCAGACATGCTGGCTGTAAGCTGTGAATGAGTTTATATATCTCATCATAATGCCAATTTACTTTTGAAACTTGTTTTTTATCCTGATCATTATCTAACTGATCCCAATGTCCATCAAACCAAATCCCTGATATTTTTCCATAGTTGGTGAGCAATTCAGTTAATTGTGCCTTCATGAAATTGATATAATGTTCCCAATTACTTTTTTCTGTTCTGCCTGTTCCTTTGCCTGTTCTTCCGGTCTCATATTGATAATCGCTGCGATACCAATCAAGCAATGAATAATAACAGAAGAGTTTGATGCCTTGTTTATGACATTCATCGACAAGCTGTTTCAAGGCATCTTTGTGATAAGGCGTGTTTGTTATTTTCCAGTCAGATTGTTTTGTATCCCAATTGCTGAATCCATCATGATGACGGGTGATAAATGTGATATATTTCATTCCCGCAGCTTTCGCAATGCCAACCCATTTAGCGGCATCAAAGTTCTGGGGGTTAAAAATTTGTATTAGCCTTGTATATTCATCGACTTTAATATTCTTAATATTCATTACCCATTCTCCGGCACCAAGCACACTTGATGCCCCCCAGTGAATGAACATGCCGAATTTAATATCCTGAAATTCATTTCTTGCATCCAGATTTTCTTTTGTTGGAGTGTATGTATTCTGTGCAGTTGAAAAAATTACAATTAAAAAAAATGTCGTATTGAAAAATATTTTTTTCATGTTTAATTTAATTATTTAGTTTAACAAAGCCACCATCAACAAGATAATCGCATCCCGTAATAAAAGACGCTTCATCACTGCAGAGATATAATGCAAGTGCTGCAACTTCATCGGAGGTTCCCATCCTGCCTATTGGCTGCGTCTTTGAAAGTTTATCAAACATCTCTTCTTCTTTACCAGGATAGTTATTTTTTAAAAAGCCGTCTACAAATGGCGTATGCACTCTTGCCGGTGAAATAGAATTGCAGCGAATGTTTTCCTGTAAATAGTCCTTTGCAACACTTAATGTCATTGCCATTACTGCTCCTTTTGTTGTGCTGTACGCAAACCTATCAGGTATACCAACATGTGCTGCGACAGATGCCATATTGATAATACAACCCCCTCCGTTTTTCTTTAATTGAGGTATTGCGGCATGAATACAATTATAAACGCCTTTTACATTTACCGACATTACCCTATCGAAATCTTCTTCTTTAGTATTATCCGCTTTACCTATATGGGCAATACCAGCATTATTGACAAGGATATTAGTTGCGCCAATGCTTTCAAAAATTGCAAGCACTTCGTTCTGGTTTGCAACATTGCATTTTTGTACAAAGACTTTACCGTCATTTTTTTTGATCTCATCGGCAGTTTCATTTGCACTGTCAGTATTCCATTCTAAAATATGAACAGTGGCGCCCTGCTTTGCAAAAAGTTTTGCAATGGCTTTCCCGATACCACTACCGCCACCAGTGATCACTGCAATTTTGTTATTAAGACGAAACATTTATTTGTTTTATTTTATAACCTCGCCATGCAAACCATGCTACTGCAATAAAGCAAAGTAAAGGTATGATATAGGCTTTTTGCATGCTGCCTGTATAATCGGAAATTGCTCCCATCAATACCGGGGCTAATGCACCACCAACAATTGCCATGACCAGTAATGAGGATGCCATTTTTGTTTCTTCACCCAATTCTTTTATACCCAAAGCA
>JBIOVR010000281.1:0-4977 GCA_044867875.1 Chitinophagaceae bacterium | reverse complement strand
CAAACTATAATTTTTTCCGTCGTATATTTTCTTCTTGCTTCGTTATTATTTTTACAAGCAATGAATGGAATACCTTTGTTTTTTTAATTTCTCTATATGCAAAAAATATTATTTATCGGCGCATCGGGTATGTTGGGTAAACCGGTAGCTCTTGAATTATTAAGAGCCGGCTTTAAACTTACCTTATTGGCAAGAGATGTTGAAAAAATGCAAAAGCTTTTTCCAAATATACCTGTTGTAAAAGGTGATGTATTTGACACTGCTTCATTAGAATCAGCGATGGGTGGGCAGGAGGTCGTTTACTTAAATCTTTCTGTTGCACAATCCTCAAAGAAAAGTGAACCGCAACCGGAAAGAGAAGGAATAAAGAATGTGATTGATGCTGCACATAAAACAAGTGTTAAACGCATAGTTTATCTTTCATCACTTATAAAAAATTACGAAGGAATGAATGGTTTCAAATGGTGGGCATTTGAAATAAAACACGCAGCGGTGAATGCAATAAAAAAGTCTGGTTTAAACTACACCATATTTTATCCTTCTACTTTTATGGAGTGTTTGGATAAGCAAATGCTGCAGGGAACAAGAATAATGCTTGCTGGAAAGTCAGAAGCGCCGATGTGGTTTATTGCGGCTAGAGATTATGGGGTACAAGTGGCATGGGCAATGAAAAAAGCAGGTGACAGTAACCAGGAATATGTTGTACAGGGTTTGGAACCATTTACAGCTGATGAAGCCGCAAAAGTTTTTATTGGAAATGTGAAATCAAATATAAAGATCATGAGAACTCCGCTGGCGCCACTGAAGTATCTCGGTATTTTTAACCAGCGAATGAATTATGCTTATCATATTTGTGAAGCACTAAACAGGTACCCGGAGAAATTTGAAAGTCAAAATACATGGGATGATCTTGGTAAACCATCTACAACATTGGCAGAATATGTTGCATCTTTAAAGCTTTAAAATAAAACATGGTAAAATCATTATTGATTTTTTTTGCTCTTTGTCTTAGCGTTGATCTTTCCGCTCAAAAATCGAAAGAACAACTCTTAATAATCGGAACCTATACTCCTGGTACGAGTGATGGGATCTATGTTTATAAATTTAATACCGAGACAGGAGAGAATAGTTTTGTAAGTTCTGTAAAGACATCCAATCCGTCCTATCTCACTATTTCACCAAATAAGAAATTTGTTTATGCAGTAAATGAAGATGCTCCGGGCAATGTAACTGCGTTTGTTTTTAACAAGCCCAATAACAAGCTGCTCCAGGTTAATCAGCAACCTTCACAGGGAAAACATCCTTGTTATATTACAATAGATAAAACCGGCAAATGGGTGATAGTTGGAAATTATAGCAGCGGTACTCTTGCAGTTCTTCCTGTTAATAAGGATGGCTCTCTTGGAAAACCTACCGATTCAATTTTGCACGAAGGTAGTGGTGTGAATTCTGCAAGACAGGAAGCCGCACATGTGCATGCCACTGTATTGAATAATAATAATAAGACCTTGTACGTACCCGATCTTGGATTGGATGAAGTAAAATTGTATAACCTGGATAATAAAACCGGTAAGCTGAAAGAATTCGTACCTCCATTTATTGCGACAGAACCCGGAGCTGGGCCACGCCATATTGATATTCATCCTAATGGAAAATATGCCTACCTGATGGAAGAACTTACTGGTTCGGTATCTGTTTATGAAATAGAAAAGAATGGCTATTTAACTTTGTTGCAAAATATTTCAGGATTGCCAAGAGATTTCGATGGCGCTATTGGTAGCGCTGATATACATGTTTCTCCTGATGGAAAATTTTTGTATTGTTCGAATCGTGGCGAAAGCAATACGATAGGAATTTTTAGTATTAATAAAAGTGATGGGCAATTGGAATGGTTAGGTCACGAGTCAACGCTGGGAAAAACACCACGCAATTTTAATTTTGATCCTACCGGTAACTTTCTTTTAGTGGCAAATCAAAACAGTGATGAGATAGTGATCTTTAAAAGGGATAAAGAAACTGGCTTACTTACCGACTCAGGTAAGAGAATAAAAGTTTCAAAACCTGTTTGTTTAAAATGGATGCCGGTTGAATAATAATATTCTGACATAACTTTCTATGTGTTATCTATGTGCTTATCATTTTATGTGGTGAAAAAATATTACCACATAGGCACAATAGAAACATAGGAGTCACATAGATCAAAATGGAAATAACAAAACAACACATTGAAGAAGCACATAAAAGAATAAAACCCTTTATTCATAAAACTCCCATTCTTACTTCAAAAACCCTTGATCAAATTTCCGGTGCTGAGATATTTTTTAAGTGTGAGAATTTTCAAAAGATCGGTGCATTCAAGATCCGGGGAGGTATGAATGCTGTTTTATCCTTACCTGAAGAAAAGCGAAAGAAAGGAATAGCAACGCATTCTTCCGGCAATCATGCGCAGGCAATTGCTTTTGCAGCAAGAGAAGTTGGTGTAAAAGCTTATATCGTAATGCCCGACAATTCTCCGAAAGTAAAAGTGGATGCAGTAAAGGGCTATGGCGCAGAGATATTTTTTTGCGAACCTAACCAACAGGCAAGAGAAAAAACTTTACAGGATGTAGTTGATAAAACGGGTGCAGAGTTTATACATCCATATAATAATTATGAAGTAATAACCGGGCAGGCAACCTGTGCCAAAGAATTGATCGAAGAGATTCCTTCGCTTGATTTTATCCTTGCCCCTGTTGGCGGCGGAGGATTATTGAGTGGAACTCTATTAAGTGCTCATTACTTCTCCCCTTCTACAATTGTTTATGCCGGCGAACCTGAAGGTGCAGCCGACGCAATACTTTCTATAAAAAATGGGAAGATCGAAAAAGCCCTTTTTGTAAAAACAATTGCTGATGGCCTGCTTACTACACTTGGCGACAAAACTTTCCCGATCATTAAGCAATATGTTAAAGAGATCCTGACGGTAAGCGATGAAGAGATCATTGCCGTAATGCGCCTTGTTTATGAAAGAATGAAGCTTGTGGTTGAGCCAAGTGGTGTTGTTCCACTAGCTGCATTACTAAAGAATAAAACACTTTTTGCTGGAAAAAGAGTTGGGATAATTTTCAGTGGAGGAAATGTTGAGTTAAAGAAAGTGGGTGAATGGTTTTAATATTATTGTGTCACCTATTATCGCCCCGGTTACTTTGTATTAGGATGTTTACATTCTTCCCAATAAGCAACTATCAGTTTAATTGTTTCTTTTAGTTCGGCATAAGTATTTTTTTTTTGGAAATAGCCTTGAACCGTCATCTTTGTATACGCTTCATCAACTGTTTTTTGATCAACCGAAGTAGAACAAAAAACAAATGGGATACTTTTTTTTCTTAGCTCTTTGTCGCCATCTATTTGACGCTTACATTCTATTCCACTTAAGCCCGGTAAATTCACATCGCAAAAAATAATAAATGGTTGCTCAGCAGTTGTTTTCAAATAGGAGAATGCTTCGTCACAACTTTTGAACCATACTACCGGGTTAAATACTTTTAGATCTTTCAAAATATCCTGGAAAACATCTTTATCATCTGGATCGTCTTCAATAAGAATAATTGGACCATGCTTCATACATCACAGTTTTTTTAAAGATATAAAAATGATGAACACATGAAAAAATATTCTTAACGGCAAAACATCAAGTCTTCATTTCTCAAATTTCTTATTTATGAATTGCTTCCATCTAACACATTTTTTCTCTTACATCATTGTTGCTACAACAACAGCATAAAAAACTTATGTAGATGAAAGTTTAATCCTCGCTTAGTTCTTGTACTAAATCACGAAACTTATAAAACGCAGGCTTGGGAGTGTAATCGTCTTTCAATATTCCAAACTGATAAAATAAATTGTCATTATTACTATCGGCGTCACGCAGGCTAAATAGTTCATAACTTTTGATATTCAGTTCACCTTTTACTGCATTAAGTGCTCTGATAATAGTTTCAATGATAAGCGCCTGTCGGTCATAAGATTTACCTTTTCCAGTGGGCCATCCATTCTCTGTTATGCATATAGGCACTGATAGCGGTATTTTCGCTGAGCTTAAAATGACATTTCGAAAATGATCTAAAATATATTTTACTCCACTTATTATATTTCCAGGAAATCCTTCATCAGGTAATGCCCTGAATACATCTGGAAAAAAATCAAGACCAATATAGTCTATAGCTTCTCTGAATAGTTTGAAATGATCGCTTCCTATAACATTCCAAAAGTTGTCATTTGGGTTAAATGACAAGGCTGTGTTGAATCCGACTTGAATTCGGTTTTTACGTTTGCTGATTTCTTCTTTTGCAACCAAAATACCGTCACGTAAAGCATCTTCTATATTGTCAAAACTACCATCTCCGGAAATAAGATCTTTTAAATTTGGTTCTTCAGCTATTTGAATTGAATGGAGGTGGTCACCATATTTTTCTATCACATTTCTTATGGTGCTTGTCCAGTCCCGGTGATTATACTTTATTGAACGGTAGCAAAGCACTAAATCAATTTTTCTAGTTGAGGTCGCATACTGAATAATATTTTCAGGGGCTTCATTGCCTAATTTCCCTTCGCCTAGATAATGTATATACCCTCTTATAATAAGTGAATGTTGTCCCTGTTCAAGATTTTCGAGAGCATTAAGAATTTTATGAGGGTTGTCAGGCTTCCCTACTGCAAGATCTTTATCCGTTCCAGCAACACTGCCTATGTAAAGTCCAAAATTCATTACTTCAAAAATTTTAAATTGCCACCAACAATAAATTTATCCCGTTATAATCCTGAATTCAAAAAAAGCCTCTTTAAAATTATGAGTTAATCCAACGCTTTTTGTATTGAAACGGCGTCAATTACATTTTGATTATTGGCGATTCTTTACCTTAGACAATAGCGATTTCGATTTATTAAACACATTTCTTCCCTTATCAATTCCACTCCTTAGCTTCTTTTGTTCTTCTT
>JBIOVR010000280.1:0-5024 GCA_044867875.1 Chitinophagaceae bacterium | reverse complement strand
AAAATAATCACGTTCAAAACGCCATACATCCATAAAAATTTGTTTCCATTCCTGAACAGGATCTACCATCATCTGCATATCGGCAAGTGGCAATGTTTTTTCAAACTTCTGATTTTCGTTGGGCGTTATCACAACATAAGTTCCGGATTTACCCACCAGTAATTTTTGTCCGTTGGCCGATAAGCGGGCATTATCTACTGCATCAACAATGGTCTTCTCTTCTTTCTTTTCTATATCCCAATATTTCACTGTGCCTTTACCATCAGGTGCGCCGGTATTCGGATATCTTATAAAAATGATCTTTCCTTTGGCAGCAGCTAACCAAAAGTAATTACCTGCAGGAGCTGGTAATAATTCCAGTCTTTGTTCAATACCATCGAAGTCGATAGTAGTTCCTTTTGTATCAGGCTTTTTTGCAGTAGCTGAATCTTTTTTGTTTTTACTTGAATCCACTTTTGCCACCTCATCTGATTTCATGGCTACCGTATCATTCTTTGGCGCCATTAATGAAGGCGTTTCTTTTTTCAATGAAACAACAGCGATCTGCGTAGTATTGGAATAAATAAATGTATTGTCAATATCACTGTAGTTAGGTTTGAAAGATTGATTGGTGAAGAAGTATAAATATTTTCCTTCCGGATCAAATACAGGATTAAAGGCATCATAAAAACCACTGGTTACTGTATGATTCTTTTTATTGGTAGAATCATAAGCATAGATAGCATTATGTTGATTATCGAGATCACGGTGATAAGCCATCCAACGACTGTCGGGTGACCAGCTAACAGCAAACCCTTCAAGATTGCCATGTGTATAACGCAAGGCCTTGTCAACTTCAGTAGTTTGTTTTGTTGTGATATCAAAGATCTTTATCCGCATCGCTTTATCGATAAAAGCGATCTTCTTACTATCAGGCGACCAGAAAGGACGATAACGATAACCGGCGCCGTAGTCAGTTAGTTTCTTTGTTGAATTTTCTTTATCTGTTTCCATCAGCCATAATTCATATTCACCAGACTGATCGCTCCAGTAAGCAATATATTTTCCATTAGG
Organism: Chitinophagaceae bacterium; assembly: GCA_044867875.1. Classification (GTDB taxonomy): domain Bacteria; phylum Bacteroidota; class Bacteroidia; order Chitinophagales; family Chitinophagaceae; genus VBAS01. The sequence goes on along the minus strand of JBIOVR010000280.1, from coordinate 3,971 downwards.
AGACCAGGCAGGGTAACGTTCCGCAGCGCCTGACGTTCTTGTCATGTCTTTTATATAACCATTTTCTGCAGGCACAGAAAATACGTCGCCTCTTGCTTGTATCAACACCCTGTTACCATCGGGACTCAACGATACATTCTGTACCAGCTTATCAGCGGATTCTATTTTTGGTTTCAGCATGGCTTTGTCTGTGATCACGCTGATGCTAACTGTTTTTTGTTTTCCGGTAGAAATGGAATACAAATACATTTTACCACCGGCTTCAAAAACGATATCATCAGGCCCCAGCGAAGGATAATGCACATCATCATCTTTAAAATTTGTAAGCTGTGTATAGACTTTTGAAGTAAGATCATATTTCCAAAGATTCATTCTTAGCTCTGATCCGCGGTCAGATAAGAAATAAAGCGAATTGCCATGCCACATCGGGAATTCATTGCCGGCATCAGCTTCGGCGCCGATCGTTTTTGATTCATGGTTGGTAAGATTGAAAATATTGATATCTGCTTTCCATCCGCCACGATAACGTTTCCAGTTGCGGCCAACCTGCGTACGATACACGACAGCGATCTGTTTTCCATCGGGAGAATAAGAGCCAAACTCTGCATAAGCGAGGGGAAGTTTTTCAATAATCCCGCCGCCAGCCGGCACAGTATAAAACTGGTTAAATCTTGCTTTCCCACTTTCACGGCTAGAAGCGAAGAGAACTTTTTTTCCATCAGTTGTCCAGTCAACCACGCGGTCTGAATATCCATGACTGGTTAACCGTACGGGTACACCACCATTTACAGGAATGGTGTACGCATCATTGTTACCATCATAGTTACCACTGAAGGCAATGTTTTTGCCATCGGGAGAAAATTTCGGATAGCTTTCTACACCGGCAGGCGAGCTGAGTTTAATAGCAGTGCCACCTTCTTTTGGTATCACCCAAAGATCATTGGCATAAGTAAAAACGATCTGGGTTTGTGATACGTCCGGGAAACGGAATAACCCGGCATCGACCTGGGCAAATAAGCTTGCTGCAGTAATAATCGCAGCAAGACAAGCAAATATTTTTTTCATAAGCTATAATTTTTTGTAAAGAAATTGGTAGAATTTACTGGGGTTTTAAAACTAAGTAAAAAACCAATACCACAATAGCGATTCGTATGAACGGAAATCAATTTAAAATCTAAATTTTCAAATTTTAAATTATTTTATATTCCGTTCATCAATCAAATGTATAACCACCAAAAATTTTTCCTAACTTAAGAATCTAAACTCAACCGTTATGGACTACCAACTCGTCACTGGCGGAACGGATGTAGCCGATCCCCTGGTTTTTACAACCACTTTTACACATAATAATGTTTTTTACAAAGCGGCTCTTGCCGAAACCATTTCCTGGGACGGACAATTTACCGGGACCTATGATGTGCTGCTACAATCTGGCAAAGGCACACAACGGCTTACTCTTATAAAAGAAGGGAATCATTGGAGAGCCGGTGAAGAAGTTGAACAGATCGGGATACCTCAGCAAGAGGTGGTTGATATATTGGGTGCAGTCATTAACAAGGTTCGCAAGTAAAATGATATTACTACAGTCGACGTCGAACTAACTTGGTAATCCTTAAAAGCATTTGCTTTTCTTTTTCCCTTGATGGAAAAAGAAACAAAAAGATCAAGGCCAAACCAAATGCTCCGCTGGTTTGGCCGGGCCAACGCACATGTAGAGTATGGTGCTTTGTAATTTGTTTTTGATATTGAATTGATAGGATGAAATGCTTGCTTCGTGCTATTCGAAACATCAAAAGGCGCTGTCTTTTTCGTTTACATTCTTTTAAAAATGAAGATGATTATGAAAGACGAAAAAGAAGGCGCTGGAAAATTTCCTTTAGTGGAAATTATAGCTGAAATAAATTGGGTGAGTGATCGATTAAGAAAACAAATTTCATTTATCGTCGATGTCGATGATAAGAATTGTTTAGCACAATTAACAGTAGTACTAAAGTTAAATCACGGCGTCCGGCAATGGCTGTATATCATTGCCGGTGTGCTTTTCTTTGTTACTTTCTTTTGCACAAGCAAAAGAAAGTAAACAAACTCTCACAATCCCTCCACACTTCTCTCCACAAACGCAGTAAGATCCGCACCTTTCAACAATCCCTGCGCAAGCATAGCAAGATCAAAAGCCTGCTTAGCCAACACAGTTTGCTGCGATTCATCAGAAGATAAAATTTTATTCACCAGTTTATGATTCGCATTCACTGAAACTTTATAAGTATCCGGCATATTGCCATAAAAATTCATTCCGCCACCGCCACCCATACGGCTCATATCTTTCATGCGGCGCATCCATTCTTCCATGGTAATAGTAACGGGCATACCTTCTGCATGATTACTATCGATCTCCACATGCATTTGCGAATTGTTGATCGCTTTTTCAAATATGCTTTTCAGTTTAGCTGATTCATCATCGGTGAGCTTGTGTTTTTCAGAATCTTCCTTTTCGATCAGCTTATCCATCACATCCGCATCCACTCTTTTCAAAGAAATTTTTTCCAGCTTCATTTCGAGGTGATGAATAAAATGCGTATCGATCGGCGAGTTCATCAGCAATACATCATAATTCTTTTTATGCGCCGCCTGTATATAACTGTCCTGCCGTTCTGCATCGGCAGTGTACAGGTACACAAGACGGCCATTCTTATCTTCCTGAAAATCTTTTACTTTTCCCGCATATTCTTCCAGTGTATATTTTTCATGCTTTGTATTCTCCAGCAATAAAAACTCTTTAGCCTTTTCATAAAATTTTTCATCACTCAGAGCGCCATACTTTACAAAAAGACCGATATCATTCCATTTCTCTTCATAGCTCTTACGATCTTTTTTGAACAGTTCACCCAGTTTCTCCGCCACTTTGCGACTGATATAGCTATTGATCTTTTTTACATTGCTGTCGCTTTGCAAAAACGAACGGCTTACATTCAGCGGGATATCCGGTGAGTCGATAACGCCATGCAGCAACAATAAAAATTCAGGCACGATATCTTTTACTTCATCGGTAATAAATACCTGGCGGCTGAACAAACGGATCTTGTTCTTCGTGATCTCAAGATCATTTTTCAGTTTGGGGAAATATAAAACTCCCGTCAGGTTAAAAGGATAATCAACATTCAGGTGGATCCAGAAAAGTGGCTCTTCGGAAAAAGGATAGAGCTCACGGTAAAAAGAAAGATAGTCTTCATCCTTCAGCTCATTCGGTTGTTTGGTCCAGATAGGAGTGGTGTTGTTGATGATATTATCCACCTCCACATCTTTATGCTTTGGCTTGCCATCTGCATCCTCACCATCGGGTACTGATTCTGTTTTGGTACCAAACTGTACAGGCACGGGCAGGAACTTTGCATATTTATTCAGTATCCCGCTGATGCGATGCTCTTCCAAAAACTCTTCTGAATCTGCATTGATATATAAAATAACATCGGTGCCTCTTTGGGTGCGGCTTCCTTCGGTGATCTCAAATTCGGTGCTGCCATCACAGGTCCAGCAGGCCGGGGCGGCGCCGTCCTGGTAGCTGAGAGTTTGTATCTCCACTTTTTCTGCCACCATAAAAGCCGAATAAAAACCCAGACCAAAACGACCGATGATCTCGTTGGCATCATTGGCTTCTTTGAATTTCTCCAAAAACTCTGTAGCGCCGGAGAAAGCCACCTGGTTGATATATTTTTTTATTTCATCTGCTGTCATGCCAATGCCGTTATCGGATACGGTGATCGTCTTTGCCTTTTTATCAACGGCCACTTTCACTTTCAGCTCACCCAGCTCCTGGTTATAATGACCCAGCGAAGCCAGTCTTTTTATTTTCTGCGTGGCATCCACGGCATTGCTCACCAGCTCCCGCAAAAAGATCTCATGATCGGAGTAGAGAAATTTTTTAATGATCGGGAATATGTTCTCGGTATTGATGGATATGTTTCCTTTTTCCT
>JBIOVR010000279.1:0-9798 GCA_044867875.1 Chitinophagaceae bacterium | reverse complement strand
CCGAAAATTAAGAAGACGATACCAGTATAAAGATTTATTGCTCCGGATAACTCTTTGCTTAAAAAATTTCCTGCCAATAAAATGAATGAAACAATGATGAAGAATAATCCAATGACAAAGTTCAATTCATTAAGTCTGTTATACATAACAAAGAATTAAAAGAATATAATGTTCAAAAGAATAGTTGCGAGTAATAACACGATGCCGAGTGTAACAGGATTGCGATACCATTTTGCATTTGATATTGGTTCTTTCCTGGTTAACGAATAAACAAGTCCTTTCAATTCCTCTTCCGGTTTTGGTTTAGTCGCAAGGCTGACAATTATTGTAGTAAAAAAATTAGCGATCCAGGATACAGAAGCAACAATAAATGCTTGCCCCATACCGCTGCGAATTTCATATAACCCAGTAATCCATCCTCCTTTTCCCTCGGCTATTGTAAGACCATGAGTCAGCGCTGCGGCAATGGTGCCTGCCAACAACCCGCAAAAGGCGCCGTGTCCTGTCGTTCTTTTCCAGAACATGCCCAATAAAAATGTTGCAAATAATGGCCCGTTAACGAAACTGAAAACGAGTTGAAGAAAATCATTGATATTATTAAAGTCTTTTGCAATGTATGCGGTGATAATCGATAAGAGTATACCGATGATGGTAATTACTTTTCCTACAAGAAGGTAGTGTCGGTCTGATCTGTTTTTTACAAAATAAGATTGATAAATATCGTAAGTGAAAACAGAGTTAAATGCAGTTACATTTCCCGCCATGCCACTCATAAAAGAAGCGATAAGCGCAGTGATGCCCACACCCAATAAGCCACTTGGATAATAGTGGGCAATTAATGAAGGGAGTGTCATAGTGTAGTCAATGCCTCCATCTTCCGCGGTCGGAATACTATAGCCTTTAGATTGCAAAGCAGGTGTCATTAATGCTATAGCAATGACTCCCGGCAAAACCACAATTATGGGCATTAACATTTTTGGCAATGCCGCCACGATTGGTGTACGCTGTGCGGCATTCATGTTCTTAGCGATCATGGCCCGTTGCACCACCAGGAAATCGGTGCACCAATAACCAAATGACATAACAAATCCTAATCCGAATATCAGCGACATGAAATGCAAACCCATGGGGTTTGACTCCGCATCGCCCATATATTTCCATGCATGTGTTAATTCAGGTTGTAATTGAGCCTTAATATTTGTCCACCCACCGGCATCTTGCAATGCCACTATAACCAATGGTGATAATCCCAAAACGATCAGAAAAAATTGCAGCACTTCATTATAAACAGCACTGGTTAATCCGCCCAAAAAAGTATAGATCATTACAATGCCAGCTGCGGCCCAAATGGAAATATCAAAATCCCATTTAAGGACCACTTCCAAAAGTTTAGCTAAAGCGTATAAAGAGATACCGGAGGAGAAAACAGTCATTACCGCAAAAGAGATCGCATTCAAACCTCTTGTTTTTTCATCAAATCGCAGTTTGAGATATTCAGGTACGCTACGGGCACGACTGCCATAATAAAAAGGCATCATAAAAACGCCGAGAAAAACCATTGCGAAAATGGCTCCTACCCAATAAAAGTGAACAGTCATGATCCCATACTTGGCTCCTGAAGCAACCATGCCCAACACTTCCTGTGCACCAAGGTTAGCAGAAATAAAAGCCAGGCTTGTGATCCACAAGGGAATGCTCCGGTTGCTGGAAAGGAAATCATTACTTGACTTAATTTTCCTTTTAATGAGGAAACCTACCCCAATGACAAATGCAAAATAAACAAGGATAATAAGATAATCAGCAAGCGTTAGTTTCATTTCAAAGTCTTTAAGACCGGGAAGGAAGAATAAAAACTTTCAAAATGAAGATAGATAAACTAACTTTAAAGGAACAATTTTATTGATCATGAATAGTAATGAAAATACCATTAACGATAAAAATGCAAACCCACTTGCGGGGCTTGATGAATGGGAAGAAGATGTTCTGCGCAGATATCCCGATACTGAAACGATTGCAACAGCAAAGGGAACCGAGGAGTTCAGAAATTATGATACACCGGTCCGGGATACCGTTCGCGAATTTTATCGATTGAACCATACGTACCAGACCTATGATTTTGTTCAGCAAAAAAGAAAAGAGTTTTTAAAGTTTGACAAAAAAGAAATGCCGGTATGGTCTGCTTTTGATTTTCTTAATCAACTGGTTGATGATTCTGATCCCGATACCGACCTCGATCAGTTTCAGCATTTATTACAAACATCTGAAGCCATCCGTGCCGATGGCCATCCCGATTGGATGGTATTGGTAGGATTGATGCATGACATGGGTAAAGTGCTTTGTTTATTTGGTGAACCACAGTGGGCCGTTGTCGGTGACACATTCCCTGTTGGATGTGCTTACTCTGATAAAGTTGTTTACCCGGAGTATTTTAAAAATAATCCTGATTTTCAAAACGAGACTTATCAAACTGAATTGGGTGTTTATTCAAAAAATTGTGGATTGCGGAATGTGAACATGTCGTGGGGTCATGATGAATATGTTTACCAGATGATGAAGGATCATATACCTGAGCCGGGATTATATATGTTACGATATCATTCTTTTTATGCCTGGCATCGTGAAGGAGCTTACAGTTATTTGTTGGATGCTCATGACGGAGAAATGTTGAAATGGGTGAAATTGTTCAATCCTTACGATCTATATTCCAAATCTCCCGAACCTCCGGATTGGACTAAACTAAAAGGGTATTACGAAGATTTGGTTGGCAAATATTTACCCGGGATAATTAAGTTTTAAAAGATCACTCTTTTGCATCGTTTATTTCTACCCAATAACCATCAGGGTCTTTAAAATAAATTTGCTTTACGCCATCAACACGATTTGTTATGGCCATCTTTTCGCCAGCCCAATTCTCATATTCAACTTTATTTTTTTCTAATACTTTGACAAACTCTGGAACTGAAGCAACCGAAAAACAAAGGTGTGCATTTTTATCATGAGTAGTTTTTGTAGTTGCACCTGATATAATATGTAAATGACTTTTGACTCCAACAGCAAACCAGGTATGCCTGCCATCATGAAAAGGCTCGGGAATAGTATCAAGACCAACGACATCTTTATAAAAGGCGGTGCTTATTTTAAGATCAACGACATAGACAGCGATATGATTCAACAAGACTTTCTGGTTGGATTGAGCAATACAATTAAATGACACAAAACCGAGGAGCAAGGCAAGGCAAATTTTTTTCATGATTGTTTATTTACACCTGAAAGGTAAACAGTAAATCTGTTATTTTTGCCGCCTGACTTTTTGGTCCCGTAGTTCAATGGATAGAATAGAAGTTTCCTAAACTTTTGATACAGGTTCGATTCCTGTCGGGACTACAAATAAATCTTCTAATTTTTTAAGCGGCCTTATTCTCCAGCCCGCAGGCTTGTTAGTATTCTTTTTAAAAACCAACTGCATGAAGAAGTTACCAGGATATTTATTCGCAACCATTCTTTTTTTAACTACGCTATTCTGTGAGGGCCAAACATCGGTAAGAAAAAAAATAAGCCTTGATGATAACTGGAAGTTTAAACTCGGCCATGCAGCCAATCCTGAAAAGGATTTTAATTACAGCATCTCAACCATTTTTTCTAAATCAGGCGGTGCCTTCGGTACTGCAATTGAACCACGTTTTAAAGACAGTGCATGGAGAACATTGGATCTTCCACATGACTGGGCAGTTGAGTTGCCTTTTGTAAATGTTGACAATCGTGATGTGGAATCTCACGGTTATAAACCTGTTGGTGGATTGTTTCCTGAGACTAGTATTGGTTGGTATCGTAAACATTTTACTATTTCAAGTGCAGATTCCGGAACTCGTTTTCAAATTCAATTTGGTGGAATTTTCAGAAATGCCAATATCTGGATCAATGGCTTTTTTGTTGGTAATAATATGAGTGGTTATATCGGCGCATCGTATGATGTTACAGATTTTATACGATTTGATCGGGACAATGTTTTAGTAGTAAGGGCTGATGCTACGCAATATGAAGGTTGGTTTTATGAAGGTGCAGGTATCTATCGTCATGTTTGGTTAAATCAATATGACAACCTTCATATTCCAGCCGGAGGTTTATTTGTTCATGCTGATGTGCAAGATAAAAACGCAGCTGTTAATATTGAAACAACAGTAGAGAATCAGAATTTTTCTTCAGCTAATTGTACTGTTTATTCTTATATAACCGATCGTGATGGGAAACAACTGGCTCAGACGAAAGAACAACCACTTTCATTATCAGTAAATGTAAAAGGAACGGTCAAACAAAAGATCACTCTAAACAATCCAAGATTATGGTCATTGGAAGACCCATATTTGTATCGAGTAATATCTGTTGTTAAATCAGGGAACAAAATTGTTGATGTTGTAAAAGATAATTTTGGAATAAGAACATTGCGATTTGATGGTAATGAAGGATTTTTCCTGAATGGAAAACATGTAAAGATATTTGGTACTAATAATCACCAGGATCATGCAGGTGTGGGAAGCGCATTACCTGACTATTTACAATATTACCGGGTAAGGCTTTTAAAAAATATGGGTGTCAATTCTTATCGCACTAGTCATAATCCCCCAACTCCGGAATTATTAGAAGCATGTGATAGTTTAGGCATGTTGGTAGTGGATGAAACCCGTTTATTAAATAGCAGTCCCGAGTATATGGATCAGTTTGAAAGAATGATCTTGCGGGACCGCAATCATCCTTCGATCTTTCTCTGGTCAATTGGCAATGAGGAAGGCTGGATACATACAAACAGCAATGGAAAACGTATTGCACAAACATTAATAGCAAAGCAAAAAGAATTAGATCCGGGTCGCACATGCACTTATGCAGCTGATGTTGCCAATGTTTTTAATGGAGTAAATGAAGTGATACCGGTTCGTGGATTTAATTATCGCCAGTTTGGTGTAGCAGATTATCATCGTGATCATCCAACTCAACCGGTTGTTGGTACTGAAATGGGAAGTACTGTTACTACAAGAGGCATTTATGAAAAAGACAGTATCAGGGCTTATGTTCCTGACCAGGATATTACTTTTCCATGGTGGGCAAGTACAGCGGAAACATGGTGGAAGCTCGCAGCAGAAAATCCTTATTGGATGGGAGGATATGTTTGGACTGGTTTTGATTACCGCGGTGAACCAACGCCATACAAGTGGCCAAATATTAATTCGCATTTCGGCATTATGGATATGTGTGGGTTTCCAAAAAATATTTATTACTACTATCAAAGCTGGTGGACGGATAATGATGTATTGCATATTTCGCCACATTGGAACTGGAGAGATAAAAGAAATCAACCAATTGATGTTTGGGTAAACACAAATGCAGATGATGTAGAGTTGTTTTTGAATGGAAAAAGTTTGGGTAAAAAAGATATGCCCCGCAACGGTCATTTGCAATGGACAGTAAATTATCAACCCGGTACATTGGAAGCTGTTGCCTATAAAAAAGGAAAGAAGTTAACAGCAAAAGTGGAAACGACAGGTACTGCCACAGAAGTGGTGATGACGCCTTATAAAACAACAATGCTTGCCGATGGAAAAGATGTTTGTGTGATTAATTTGAGTGTGGTAGATCAGCAAGGCCGGGAAATACCTGATGCTGATAATATGATCAAATTCGTTATTAAAGGCCCGGGAAAAATTATTGGTGTTGGTAATGGTGATCCAAGCAGTCACGAACTAGATAAATGTGTTGATGGGGCCTGGCAAAGAAGTGCATTTAATGGAAAATGCCAGGTGCTTGTTCAGTCAACTAAAGAACCGGGAACAATTCATTTTGAAGCACAGGCTGCAGGATTGTGGGCTGGATCAACTGATATTGTTACCATTTCTCCCGTAAGCGTTTCTACAATTAATATTGATAGAACTTATGAGTTAAAAGGCGAAGCAGCCAAACCAAGAGAAGTAACAAAGATGGTTGGGGCTGATATTTCTTTTTTACCACAATTGGAAGATAGGGGAATGAAGTTTAGTGATAATGGCGTGCAAAAAGATGCGATAGAAATAATGAAGGATCATGGTTTTAATTATGTGCGGTTAAGAATTTTTAATGATCCGGCTAGAGATAGTGGTTATTCTCCAAACAAAGGTTTCTGTGATTTGGAACATACAAAGCAAATGGCGAAAAGAGTAAAAGCTGCGGGAATGAAATTCTTGCTGGATTTCCATTATAGTGATTATTGGGCCGATCCCGGCAAACAATACAAACCTGCAGCATGGCGAAATTTATCGTTCGCTGATTTGAAGAAAGCATTATTCGATTATACAAAAAAAGTAATACAGGAATTAAAAGAACAAGGTACAACACCTGATATGGTACAGGTAGGTAATGAAATAAATCATGGAATGGTCTGGCCGGAAGGTAATGTTAGTAATGTTGATAGTATGTCGCAATTGATCGCTGCTGGTATTGCTGCGGTAAAAGCAGTTGATCCGGCTATAGTCATTATGATTCATGTAGCATTAGGCGGGCAAAATGATGAAACAGTATTTTTCATTGACCAGATGATGAAGCGGAATATTCATTTTGATGTGATCGGACTTTCTTATTATCCAAAATGGCATGGTACACTGGATGATCTTCGTGATAATATGAATGATCTTTTAAGAAGGTATGATAAAGATATTATCGTTGTCGAGTACTCGGCAAAAAAGCAGGAAGTAAATAAGTTGGCGTTCGAATTGCCTCGGGGAAAAGGAAAAGGCACTTGTATCTGGGAACCATTAAGTACGTGGGAAAAAATATTTGATACTGATGGTAAGTCGAATGAACTTATGAAGATGTATGATGAGATCAGTAAAAAGTATGTAAAGGGAAATTGATCTGTTGCATCTTCAGTTTTAAAAGTTTACAATGATGAGAAATAATCTTACGATGTTTTGCTTGCTTTTAATAGTTCTGTTTTTTCAGTCATGCAATAACAACGACGAAAAAAAAGAAATAAGCAAAGAAGATTGGGAGTCATTGTTCAATGGAAAAGATCTTACCGGCTGGGATATTAAAATAAAGGATCATCCTTTAAATGAAAATTATAAAAGTACTTTTCGTATTGAAGACAGCATGATCCGTGTAGTTTACAGTGACTATGAAAAATTTGATAACCAGTTCGGTCATCTTTATACACAGAAGCCTTATTCGTATTATAAATTAAAACTTCAGTACAGGTTTGTTGGAGATCATCTCGCAGATGCACCTGAATGGGCAGACAGAAACAGCGGTGTGATGCTTCATTCGCAATCAGCAGGGAGTGTAAATCTTAACCAAAGTTTCCCGGTATCATTAGAGTTTCAATTTCTTTGTGGAAATGGAAAAGATACAGTTCCGACCGGCAATGTATGTACACCCGGTACATTTATAACATATGAAGGGAAACCCTTTTTAGATCATATCAAAAATTCAAATAGTAGAACCTATTTAAAGAATGAATGGATAAATGCCGAGGCTGAAGTATATGGCGATTCATTAATACGTCATATTATTAATGGCGATACGGTTCTTACTTACACAAATGCTATGATCGGGGAGGGTTTTGTCAGCAAAACAAATAATTGGACCTGGGCGAATATCACAGACTCATTATTTTGGATAAACAAGGCTAATACTTCTTTGGGAGAAGGTCATATTGCTTTGCAAGCTGAAAGCCAACCTGTGGATTTTCGCAGAATAGAGATCCTCGATCTTGTTGGCTGTACTGATCCCAAAGCAAAAAATTATAAAACCTACTATATCAGATCCGATAACAGTCAATGTAAGTATTGATCATCTTTTTTTGCAGGCCCGGGATTTTTTTCTTTTCAGTAACTTGAATTAAAATAAATGGAATGAAAACAGCTATTGTAACCGGTGCTTCAGGTAATATGGGACAAGCAGTGATAAAAAAATTTATTGATGAAGGATACAAAGTGATTGGAACTGTTATTCCCAATGATCCTGTTCCGATGGATTTTCCGGAAGATAAATTAGAGAAAGTAGTTGTTGACCTGATGAATGAGGATGATTCTGCAAAGTTTATAAATGATATTACTTCAAAATATGGTTCTGTTGACGCTGCTGTGTTAACCGTTGGTGGTTTTGCGATGGGTTCAGTTGCTGAAACGAAAACAAGTGATATTGCTAAACAATACAAACTGAATTTTGAAACGGCTTATAACGTTGCCAGACCTGTGTTTGTGCAAATGATGAAACAAACCAATGGAAGAATTTTTATCATTGGCTCGAAACCCGGTCTGAGTTCTGTAAACAGTAAAGGAATGATAGCTTATGGTTTAGCCAAATCACTCATCTTTCGTCTTGCAGAATTAATGAATGCGGAAGCCAAAGGAACAAATGTTGTTGTTTCTGTTATTGTACCAAGCACAATAGATACTCCTCAAAATCGTAAGTCAATGCCGGATGCTGATCCTGCAAAATGGGTAAAGCCAGAAGCGATCGCTGATGTTATTTATTTCTACTGTACTGATGCGGCGGCTGTTTTGAGAGAACCTGTGATCAAGGTGTATAATAATTCTTAAATAGAAGCAAGCAAAAAAGATCGACATTAGTTTTCTATCGAATCGATCAACGAGTTTATCACCGTCCTGATTTGATCCATCGTTGCCATATCATTTACTTCATTCTTTTCATTTAGTTTGGAACGGATAAAAGATAGCAGCAATGTTGCTCCTTCAAGAATTTTTGAGCTCATGGCTTTTAATGTAAGTAAGAATGCAGCATGAGCTTTATCTCCACCTGTTGCCGCTGTAATAAGCGCAACAGGTTTATCAGGAAAAGCAGTGGAAGATGAAACTGTCCAATCCAATGCATTCTTCAATGCGCCGGGTACACCAAATGCATATTCAGGGATACAAAAAAAGACTCCGTCAGACTCGGATAGTAGGTTTATGAAATGGGCAACCGGTTCCGGTATTTCGTTACTGTCATTAAATGCCGGTATCTCAGCAAGCCCATTATAGATGGTGAATTCCACATTTTGAGGAACCAAACTTCCCACAATATTTAAAATTGCGCTGGCTGAAGAATTAGAACGAAGACTGCCTGAGATGCCGAGGATCTTTATTTTCCCTTTCATTATAATTACTAAGCTAATATATCATCTTCACAATTGTAGATGGAAGTAATTGAATTAATTTTGGGATAATAGATGAATCCGATTAAACAATATGATGTTTTTGAATTGACAAAAGATATTAACCCTAACATAACAAAAGGAATGCAAGGAGTTATTTTGGAAATTTATGGCTCTAAAACGTATGAAGTTGAATTTGTAAAAGAAGACGGAAGTAATCATGGATTTGAAGGTCAATTCACCTTCACTATAGATAGTTCATTTATTGGGCAGATTCTTGAGTAATCATTTCATTATTCAATCTAAGCTAATCTCATAGCGTCTTTTGTAACTACCCAACTCTTTTATAGGAGCTTTGTTAAATAAATTACTGGCAATATTTAGCAGCCTGGTTAATACCTTTTGTTTTTGCTGGATATCTGAAGGAAGATCAAACATCTTTTCATCGATGAATGGGTTCTCACTATACTGCAGTATCATTTCGTCAAGAGTAAGGTTTGTATTCATAAAAAAGTTTTAGGATTGAATCTATTTAAAACTTTAAAAAAATCGTGCCAACTCTAAAAAACCTTTGTCAACAAAATAAAAATCCTGGGGAATGCTTTTTCGATCATTTAAATCTCCCGGCATCACATTTGCATCCTATCAGGAAAAACAGGATATATGAAAAAGATATTTCT
>JBIOVR010000278.1:0-2005 GCA_044867875.1 Chitinophagaceae bacterium | reverse complement strand
AGAAATATTGAAAGATCATTGAAAGAATAAGCTATTCATTATTGAAAACCCTTTACATAATTATAGATAGCCTCCTGTGAAGCATGCGATGTTTCATTTACAGCAGGTATTTTCTCATTGGACAGATCTGCTCTAAACAAAACTGCTTTTTTGGTATCGTCTAACTGCAATTGCAAAATATCGCCAATCTCTTTTTTTAATTTTTCGTCATAGATCGGAAATATCACTTCTATCCGACTATGAAGATTGCGACTCATCCAATCAGCGCTGCCCATATAAAATTCGGGGTCCCCATTATTATAAAACATGAATATTCTTGCATGTTCCAAATAGCGGTCAACAATCCTGCGGATAGTTATATTTTCACTTTGTCCTTCAATGCCCGGGGCTACGCAACATATACTTCGAACGATCAAATCCACTTTTACACCTGCATTACTCGCCTCATATAATTTTTCGATCATCTCCCTCTCCTGCAGGTTATTTACTTTGATAATAATATGCGCCGGCGATCCTGCTTTTGCATTCTCAATCTCCCGATCGATCATTTTACTGAAACGCTTCACCATGTTGAACTGCGAGATGAGTAAATGCTTTAGTTTTAATTTTTCGACTTCTTCCGGCTGTAATCTTGATTGCAGGTATAAAAACAATTGTTGTAATTCATTGCTAAACTCTTTTGCAGAAGTAAAAAAAACATGATCCGTATAAAACTTACTCGTTGTTTCATTAAAATTGCCGGTAGCGAGTAAGGAATAGCTATTCATAGTCCCCTCTTCAAATCTTTTTACCAGCGCAATTTTTGCATGGACTTTCAGACCCGGAATACTATTAATGATCTTCACTCCTGCTGCTTTCATTTTCTTTGACCATTTTAAATTATTAGCCTCATCAAATCTTGCTTTCAACTCGACAAACACCGTTACTTTTTTCCCATTCTTCGCTGCGCTTATCAAGGCATTTACAATATGCGAATTAGCCGCAACCCGGTAAAGTGTTACATAAATTTCTTTTACCTGCGGGTCAATTGCTGCTTCATTAAAAAAACGAAGAATATAATTGTAAGGATGATAAGGCAAATGAAGAAGCAGTTCGTTTTTTGCGATCGTTTCAAAAATAGACCGATGCGTGGCAAAGCCCGGATGCGGAACTGGTGGCCAGTTATTGTACGTTAATTTTTTTCCTGTTGGATTCATCAGGCCACCCATATCTTTTAAGTTATGATAACGGCCGCCTTCTACCATTTCTTCCTCTCTTATATCAAAATATTGTTTTACAAAATCTCTTATTTCCTTCGGCATGCTGCTTTCAAATAAAAATCTTGTTGAAGAACCCACATCTCTTTTCCCTAACTGCTTTTCAATTTTTTCAGCAAGATCACCCGAGAATTCATCTTCAATATTCAATTCCGCATCACGGGTAAGTTTTACACTGTAGGCACCATGAACTTTATACCCCGGGAAAACTTCTGCAAGATTCTCACGAATTACATCGTCAAGAAAAAGTAAATAATATTTGTCATCTAGCTTTGGTAATTCAGAGAAGCGTGGCAATTGATCGGAAGGGATATTTAGCAGAGCATACTCATGGACACCCGGAACATCCGTATCCTCAATATCAACGATAAAATACAAGTAGTTGTTTTCGAGAAAAATATTTCCCTGGTTTTCTTTTTTAAGGATCACCGGCTGCAGGAATGATAATACTCTTGATAGAAAAAAATCCAATACAGTGTCCTTGTGCTCGGTTCTTATATTATCACCGTAATAAAGATGAATATTATTTTCTTCGAGAGAAGGTAGAATCTGTTTTGTAAATATTCTCCCAAAATCCTCAAGCTGCCCAAGCATATAATCGATCACAGTTTGAGAAAGATTCTCCGGGTATTCTTCCCGCAACGATGTTTTTTTAGCATTGATACTTGAGAATGCATATATAGATGGCATGCGAACTCTGAAAAACTCATCAAGGTTTGATGAGAAAATAGAAAGAAATTGGATGCGGC
>JBIOVR010000277.1:0-5438 GCA_044867875.1 Chitinophagaceae bacterium | reverse complement strand
CGAAATATTGCTGGCATCTAAACCAGCTGTTGCTACCTGGTAAAATAATGGTTGAAACTGGTGATAGTTAAATTTATCGATCAGTAATATTTCTATTCCTTTTTTATTACTAAGTTTCCTTGCTAATTTCAATCCGCCAAAGCCACCTCCAACGATTATTATTTTCATCTGAATATCATTTACAACCCAAATTTACACAATTTTCAGTATTTATTGAAAATATAAAAATATAAATTTTATCTTTAGTTGAATCACAATCTATTCATAATTGCTCAATTAAAAATGGGACGATGAAGGAAGCGTCGCAACAGACGATGCCATGAATATCGATAGTTATCGGGACGAAGGTATCAATACAACATTCTCACCTTGATCGTCTGCTTTACTTCTTTAAGCAATTGCAAAGCCTTTGATGAAAGTTGCCGGTCAACATCAAGCACCACGTAACCGATCTCATCATTGGTTTTTAAATACTGACCAAGGATATTGATGTTGTTTTTTGAAAGTGTTGTGTTGATCTCAGATAAAACTCCCGGCACATTATTATGAATATGTAAAATGCGGTGTGACTTTTCCTGCGGGGGCAATGCAAGTGCCGGCACTGTATGTGAACCAAACGTTATTCCTTTTTCAAGATAATTAAACAACTTACTGCTTACATCTTCACCAATATTTTCCTGTGCTTCTTCTGTAGAGCCACCGATATGCGGCGTAAGAATTACATTGGGAAGATCCTGCAACGGCGTTTGAAATTTATCACCATTTTTTTCTGGTTCAACCGGGTAAACATCAACGGCAGCTCCGCCAATATTGCCATCAAGAATTGCTTTTCGGAGCGCATCAAGATCCACCACCTCTCCCCTTGCATAGTTTATTAATAGTGCTCCCTTCTTAAATTGTTTAAGAATAGTTTTGCTGATAAGATTCTTTGTTTGCGAAGTTTCCGGAACATGAAGTGTTACAATATCTGAACGATTTAAAAGCTCTTTCAATGATTTTGTATCTTCTGCATTACCAAGTGGCAATTTTGTTTCTACATCATAAAAAATAACTTTCATTCCCATTGATTCTGCCAATACACTTACCTGGCTACCGATATTTCCATAACCAATAATGCCAAGAGTTTTTCCACGTAATTCAAAACTATTCTTTGCGTCTTTCATCCAGGTGCCTTCATGTGCGGCTTTGTTCTTATCGGGTATGCGGCGGATGAGCATAATAGATAACCCGATCACCAATTCGGCAACTGATCTTGTATTTGAATAGGGTGCATTAAAAACCACTACACCATTTTTTGTTGCTGCTTTCAGATCGACCTGGTTCACACCAATGCAAAAGCATCCTATAGCCTGCAATTTTTTTGCGGCATCCAATACTCTTTTTGTTATTTGTGTTTTTGAACGAATACCAAGAATATGCACATCTTTAATTTCATTGACGAGATCATCCTCAGTTAATGCTTTTGTGATTTTTTCTACGTTAGAATACTCGTGACCACGGAAGTTTTTTACAGCAGTATCACTAATGTTTTCGAGGAAAAGAATTCTTATTTTATCTTTGGGGTAACTTGTTGTTTTTTGCGTTTCCATTTCTGCAAATATATAGTTGTAACTATTAACAATTTGCAACAAATGGGGAAAAGTAACGTTCATTAGGCACGACTTGTGCTATTATTTTTGTCCTAAACTGTATTCTTATTGAAAAATCTTATTTATACCCTGGCGATTACCATTTTAGTTGGTTGTAACACCTCTAGTCAGAAGACTGCTGGTCCTACCGGAGCTATTGCTCATGTCGCTACAGCACCACAATCCTTATCAAAGGAAGAATTTCAATATTATTCTAATGTCGTTAAGAATCATTTTGAGGGATCATTATTGAACAGGGGATTCAATGGACAGATATTGATTGCAAAAAATGGTACAGTTGTTTTTGAAAAGGCAGTTGGTTTTGCGGATATGAGAACGAAGGATAGTCTTCGTGAAAATACACCAATGCATATTGCCAGTGTAAGTAAAACTTTCACATCGATGGCGGTATTGCATTTGATGGAAGAAGGAAAACTGAAGCTTGATGATACATTGGGAAAATATTTTCCGGGCTTTCCATATCCTGATGTTACCATAAAAATGTTATTAAGTCATAGAAGTGGACTTCCGAATTATCTTCACTACTTGTCTCTTTTAAAAAAGAATGATACTTGCTATAGTAACCAGGATGTTTTGAATTCGCTTTTCACTCTTCAACCCGGACTTGAATCAAGAACAGGAACCAGGTTCAATTATAGTAATACGAATTATGTATTGCTTGCTATGATAGTTGAGCAAGTAACTGGTGAGCATTTTCCTGCTTACCTGAAGCGTATATTTTTTGAGCCGCTTCAAATGACAAACACTTTTGTATATGCTAACCAGGATACATTAACGCCAACTCCAAGTTTTGCATGGACGGGTAGATTTTGGGACTCTGATCCTTTTGACTGTACTTATGGTGATAAAAATGTTTATACAACTACACATGACCTGTTGAAATGGGACCAGGCATTGAGTAGCGGACAATTGTTTAAGAAAGAAACTTTGGACATGGCATACACACCATTAAGCAATGAAAGAAGATCAATTCACAATTATGGATTGGGATGGCGTATGATGATCTTTCCGAATGGTAAAAAGTTTGTATATCACAATGGCCGCTGGCATGGAACGAATGCAGTGTTTGTAAGGTTCCCTGATGAGAATGCAACCATGATCTTAATTGGCAACAAGTACAACCGTAATATTTATAATGCCGCGAAAGCAGCTTATAACTTGTTTGGTAATTATCTACCGGGTGGAAGCCAACAATATGATGACAGTGGACCAGATGATAATTCTGTTGGCGAAAATTCAGTAAAAGAGGAGACTTATACTCCAAAAACAAAATCCTCCAAAAAAAGAAGGTAATCATTTCTTTTTGAGAATTCTTTCTCAACTTTAAGCAGGAATTCCGGGAATGAAAATTTTAAAAGCAGATCAAATAAGATCATGGGATCAATATACGATCGGGCACGAGCCCATTGCATCTATTGACCTGATGGAAAGAGCCGCATCAAAATGTTTTGAATGGCTGGATAATAACGGTTGGTTCGTTAATCCTTTCGCTATTTTTTGTGGTAAGGGAAACAATGGCGGAGATGGACTGGCAATTGCTAGAATGCTTGCGGACCGCGGCTGTAATGTTTCTGTTTATATTCTTGAATTCGGTCATAAAGGAACTGATGATTTTCAAACCAATCTTGCAAGACTTCATCAATACCCGTCAGTCGGTATTCATTTTATACAGGAAGAAAGTAATTTTCATTCATTATCACAAGAGACTGTAATTATCGATGCGCTTTTTGGTTCGGGATTAACAAGGCCGATTGAAGGATTTACAGCCAAACTTGTCGATCATATTAATGATAGCGGTTGTTCAGTAATTGCTATTGATGTTCCAAGCGGCATGTCGGTAGATCTATCCTCTAAGGGAAATAAGATTGTCAAAGCAAATTATACACTGAGCTTTCAATGTTATAAGCTGGCATTTCTTGTAACTGAGAACGCTGCGTTCATCGGCGATGTGGTTATTCTTGATATTGGTTTGCTGCCTGAGTTCCTTGCTTCTCCCGAAGCAGATCTTGAATTGATCGATAAGTCAATAATCCGTTCAATTTATAAACCAAGGAACAGGTTTGCACACAAAGGGAATTTCGGGCATGCCATGATTATAGCTGGTAGTTATGGAAAGATTGGTGCCGCGGTTTTAGCAGCAAAAGCATGTTTGCGAAGTGGTGTTGGTTTGCTTACTTGCTTTGTTCCAAAATGCGGGTACGATATTTCTCAAACAGCTGTTCCGGAAGCAATGGTAATGACAGATGCAGATTCATCGATCATCACAAAAATTGATAATGATATTTTAAAATATGATTCAATTGGAATTGGTCCGGGCCTGGGAACTGCTTCTGAAACAAGAGCAGCGGTTAAAGAATTAATTTCTATTTATAAGAAGCCAATGGTGTTGGATGCTGATGCATTGAATGGGTTGTCTATGGAAAAAAATCTGCCCTCTCTCCCACCGGGTTCAATCCTTACTCCGCATCCAAAAGAATTTGCAAGATTGTTTGGTGAGTGTAAAGATGATTTTGAAAGAATTGAGAAAGCATTGAACAATGCTAAACTGCTAAATTGTTTAATAGTTCTGAAGGGTCATCATACAATTATTGCTTGTCCAAATGGCAAAGGATATTTTAATAATACTGGTAATGCCGGGATGGCTACTGCAGGTAGTGGTGATGTTCTCACTGGAATGATTACAAGTTTATTGGCACAAGAGTATAGTTCTGAAGATGCATCAATACTTGCTGTGTATCTTCATGGCTTAGCTGGTGATATTGCTGCAAAAGAAATTTCACAGGAAGCAATGATAGCTGGCGATATAATTGATAGTATTGGCAATGCATTTAAACAACTCGAAACATGAAACGAATTCTGACTTTTAGCTTTTTACTTTTGACTTTTTTTACTTCTGCAGCATATGATAAAGACTCTGTTGTTTATTACCCGTTACCAGACAGTGTAAAAGCCGTTTCATTTCTCGCAGAAGTGTCTGTTGGAACAATTACTACAAAGAAAGAAGTATTTGCAGGTATCAAGACTGATGTAGTAAGACTTTCATTGGAATCAGATAAAAAAGAAAAAGAAGTTGTTTTCGAATTTCCATCTTCTGCAACAGTAATGGCAAACGGACTTGGAGTTAAAGTTGAAAAAGGTGAAATAAGCTGGAATTATAATTGGATGGAAAATGAGAATTACAAACTGCTTATCGCAACAGCCAGCGATTCAGCAGGGAATTTTGCTTTGTATTCTGGTTATATTTTTTTGCCCAAAGAAAAGAAATGGAAATTGATCGGCACTTGTAAAATTTCGGGACAATGGAATACACTGAAACAACCTGCAACATTTCGTTCTCAAGTAAAAAATAATTCTTTGCAGCTAAATATTCATGAAGCCTGGTGTCAACGCAATAATGGTTCATGGAAAAACTTATTGGAAAAAGATCATTCTTTTCCTGTTGTTAATCTTTTGTCGCAGATCGATAGTTTAGAGCAATTAGAAATAGACAAAAAACTTATTATAGCGGCAAACACCGATGCAAAAAATATTCATGACGGAGTTTATTATACGATCCTTAAAGAAGGAGCTGGGCGACAGGTTTCAGTCAATGATACGGTTACTGCTTTTTATAAAGGTTATTTGCTTAAAGACGGTTCTGTATTCGATGGAACAAAAGATAAGCCTGCAATATTTCCGCTGAAAAGACTGATCATGGGTTGGCAAATTGGTGTTCCACTTTGTAAAGTTGGTGGTAAGATCAAAATTATTATTCCTTCAGCTCTCGCCTATTCAATCAGAACAAGAGCC
>JBIOVR010000276.1:0-3772 GCA_044867875.1 Chitinophagaceae bacterium | reverse complement strand
CTGAACCGAAAAAAGAAACAGCAGCAAAATCAACAACCAGCAATAAACAACCTGCAATGAGTAATGAATCGGCAACTGCTACATCTGCGCCAATTAATATTTCAAAAATGGAAGAAGTTGTATTGATGCCCAGATTAAGCGATACGATGACCGAAGGTGTAATTGCTGCATGGCATAAAAAAGTTGGCGACAAAGTGAAAAAAGGCGACCTGCTTGCCGAAGTGGAAACCGATAAAGCTACGATGGAACTGGAAAGCTATAAGGATGGAACGTTACTCCATATCGGTACTGAAAAAGGCGGAAAGCTCCAGGTAAATGACCTGCTTGCGATCATAGGTGCATCGGGCGAAGATATTTCTTCATTAATAAAAAGCGGCGGACAGGCAAGTGAAAAGAGTGAGACTCCTAAAAAGACTGAACCGAAAAAAGAAACAGCAGCAAAATCAACAACCAGCAATAAACAACCTGCAATGAGTAATGAATCGGCAACTGCTACCTCTGCGCCAATTAATATTTCAAAAATGGAAGAAGTTGTATTGATGCCAAGATTAAGCGATACGATGACCGAAGGTGTAATTGCTGCATGGCATAAGAATGTTGGTGACAAGGTAAAGAAAGGAGACATTCTTGCAGAGATAGAGACTGATAAGGCGACAATGGAATTGGAAAGCTATAAAAACGGAACATTACTATTTCAAGGCGCTGCAAAAGGTGAAAAGATCCAAGTAAATGATCTGTTATGTATCATTGGTGAAAAAGGTAAAGTAGATGTTGATGCCATTGTAGCTGCGGCTAAAGGTGGTGGTGGTCAACAGTCGACAGTCGACGGCCAACAGTCTTCCTCTGAAAATTCGAAGGCCGAATCCCAAAATGCGACGGAAGAACCTGCAACAACCAGTGAGCAACATTCAAATGGCAACGGGAGAATGAAAGCTTCGCCACTTGCAAAAAGATTAGCAAAAGAAAAAGGCATTGACCTTAAATCAGTTCATGGAAGTGGTGATGGCGGAAGAATTGTAAAAGCCGATGTTGATAGCTTCAGTCCTGCAGCAGTCAGCAGCCAACAACCAACAAGTAGCAAACAACAAGCAACTACTACCCAGCAACCTGTTGCGAAATTCACTCCCACAACTGAAGAGAAATTTGTTGATACTCCAAATAGTCAAATGCGGAAAACAATTGCCCGTCGTTTGGGCGAAAGCATGTTTGCTGCTCCGCATTTTTATCTCACGATGGAAATCAATATGGACAATGCAATGTCTGCCCGTGCACAGATGAATGAGTTCAGTCCTGCAAAAATTTCTTTCCAGGATATGCTAATCAAAGCATGTGCAATGGCCTTGCGTCAACATCCTGCAGTTAACTCATCATGGATGGGTGATTTTATAAGGACCTATCAGCATATTCATATCGGAAGTGCGGTGGCCGTGCCGGAAGGATTGATTGTTCCTGTAATAAAATTTGCAGATCAAAAATCATTCTCACAAATAGCAGCAGAGGCAAAAGAACTTTATGGTCAGGCAAAAGATAAAAAATTGCAACCGCATGAGTTCAGTGGTAACACTTTTACCATCAGTAATCTCGGAATGATGGATATTGAAGAGTTCACTGCAATTATTAATCCTCCTGATAGTTGTATAATGGCTGTTGGAAAAATAAAAGAAGTAGTAGTAAAGAAAGGAGAAGGGTTTGGCGTAACTAATGTTATGAAAGTAACTATGAGTTGTGACCATCGAAGTGTGGATGGAGCGGTAGGTGCCTCTTTCCTCCAAACAGTGAAGAAGTTTATGGAGAACCCGATCGGGATGCTGGTCTGATCTAACTTATTATAATTATTTTTGTCAATTAGGAATTACTCATAGAAAATTTTCTATGAGTAATTCTTTTTATACAGTAATTCCACTTAATTATTAAAAATACCTGCTTAAATTTTTTTTTAAGTTTGAGCGTTGCGTAATTTTAATATGCAGCAACCCTATGAAATACTATAATAAGATATTTGATATTTTTTTGTACGAAGGAGTATTTAGTTTTTTATGCAGCTTCCTTCTTTTTCTTTTGGACGACAGGTACACCAATCTAGTCTTTAAAGTTTCCATAATTTCAATCATTATAGCGATCGGACTTTGGATCGCCGGGAACTTTTTCAATTTATTTACAAAAGAAGATCAATTCGAAGAAAATTGATCTTTCTGTTCACTGACAAGCAGCCGGTTATTTCTCTTAAATATATTTTCAATATTTTTTGAAAGTTCGAAATGTTTCTTTTAGCTTTGGAATATGAAATTAACCGAAGCGAAACAGCAATTTATCAGTAGTTGGGGTGCCTTTGGTACGCATTGGGGAATCAACAGAACAATGGCACAGATACATGCCCTTTTATTGATCAGTCCTGATCCATTGACACAAGATGATATAATGGAAGAACTCAACATTAGTCGCGGCAATACAAATATGAATATCCGCGAACTGATCAATTGGGGATTGGTTGAAAGAGTGATCTTACCTGGCGAAAGAAAAGAATACTTTACCGCTGAAAAAGATATATGGAAAGTAGTAAAGCAGATCGTGAAAGAAAGAAAGAAAAGAGAACTGGAACCAATGATGCAATTACTGGATAAATTAGAGGATGTGGAAGGAGATAAAAAAGATAAGAAGGTAAAAACCTTTATAGATACCGTAAGCAGTATAAAACGTTTGGGTTTACAGGCCGACAAAACCCTTGATGTAATGATAAAAGCAGAAGAGAATTGGTTTGTAAGCAGCCTGATGAAGATCTTTAAATAGGAAGCTGAAACATCAGCGAAACCGGTCGCCCGGTTTTTATTTGACATACTACTTTCATTTTTTTCAGAAAGTTTAAAATACACAGTATGTTACGCATTAGAAATATTGATTATTATAGTCAGCTAATATTAGTGACCTGTACGATATTATCAGTACCCTTTTTTTATTTTGTTGGAGTTGGAATAGGGTTGTTTTTATTAGCATGCTGGCAATTAATTAGTGCACTTGCGAATACTCCAGCTTTTATTCATACTAGTTATAGAAAACGCATCTTGCTTTATTGGACATTTTTCATTGCAGACTTATTATTAATTGCGCTTTTATTTCTATTACAGAACGATCTTAACGAAAATCTCATACTGATTGTTTTTTGGGTAACAATTGGAGCTGCGCTGTCTATTGCCATCTATTACTTAAGAATTTATTATCGGCTGATAGAACTTCTCGTTTTAAGAAATGAATTAGATGGATTAACCAAATCAAAACACTGATCATGAAAAATAAGATCCTTGTTTACGATGATAACTGTCCACTGTGTACCTGGTACTCCGGGCTCTTTGTGAAATATGGTTTTTTAAATCCAGAAGGTCGAAAACCATTTTCAACGCTTGATGATAAATTACTTGCCAAAATTGACTTTGATAAAAGCAGGAATGAAATACCATTATTGGATACATCAACACAAAAAGTGGTTTATGGTATTGATGCATTGCTAGAAATTCTTGACCAAAAAATTCCCTTCATAAAAGCAACAGGGAACCTTGCTCCATTAAAATGGGTTTTGAAAAAGGTCTACAGACTCGTTTCATTTAATAGAAAAGTTATTGTCGCAAAAAAATGTGGATCCTCCATAATTGATTGCTCACCTGATTATAATTATTTATACCGATTTATTTTTATGGCAGTTTGTTTAGCCTTTAATACAATTATGCTTTATCCTTTTCAAAATAATTTATTCAGCAAATTGTCTTACTACCATTTAGAT
>JBIOVR010000275.1:0-10229 GCA_044867875.1 Chitinophagaceae bacterium | reverse complement strand
TCAAAAATTCGTCTATAAAATCAGCAAAAGCTTTGTTTTCCTTGATTTCCTCACAACATTGTGGATTACTATAAACACAAAGCCTATAAGAATTTTTTGTGGCTAGTTCATAAAAATAAACAACTCCATCTAAACAGCACCCTCCGGCATCATCATTTAAACTTCTCTGAGTCGGGAATTTAAAAAAATTATAATTTTTTAAAATGTCCATCAAATGAAAGTTCTGTTCTAAATTAATAAGGTGTTTTTTTATATATGTATTTACATATGAATTGCCATCTTGATCAAATCCCGGTTTAAAGAAAATATTTTCCCCAATCCAATTATTGTTTTTATACTTGAAAACAAAAACATTTTTTTCAGGTAATAGTTGCTGGTCTATCCAAAATCTGAACTCGATGCTATCAGCACCATTCTCTAGTGTTTCGAGTTTTAGTGTGGTCTCATAAATTTTTTTAATGTCATACCAAGAAGAATCTTTAGGAAATAAATATTTACTAAAAGAAATATTTTCTGATTGAATAACTGGTTTTTCATTTTCATCTCTGCATGAAACAGACAGAATTAATAGAATTACTAATATAATTATTTGCAGTTTCACTTTTGTTGTGTCCTCCTCTTTAACTCTTCCTCCGCATATCCAAATACCTTCTTCATCATATCAGTTTTTCTGAATTCGTATTTGGTTCTTATCTGTTCTTCTTCATTCGCTACGATACCAAACATCGCATCAATTGCTCTTGCTGCTATAAAATCTGTTAGACTTGTTTCAAGCGGTTTATTTATAAAAGGGATTTTATTGTAAATATCAGTGATCTGTTTCCAATCTCTGTTTGCCCCTTCGGTTTTTATTGTACTGTCAACAATCGGACGAAAGGCTACCATTAACTCAGGTGACATTGTTGTTTTAAAATATTCTGTAGCTGCATGATTATTATCAGTCACTAAAATGTTTACAGCATTTTTTATACTCATTTCTTTTACTGATTGAAGAAAAATGGGTTTTGCTGCTCTTACTGCAGATGAAGTTGCTCTTGTAAATTTTGCGGTTACCTGGTCAACTGTTTTATCAAGGCCAAGATCACGAAGAGTTTTTTCTATTTTGGCAGCATCACCGGGAAAAGCAAACCTTACTAATGGATTTCCATTTGGATCTGCAAATGCATCAAAGCTTCTGAACAAACCTTGTGTCAATGCATCTTTTAATCCTGTTGCCATTTCAAATTCTGATGGCACGAGTATAGATGCAATTTGTTTCAATGTATTGCATGAAGCGAGTACCATGGAAAAACTAAACGCTACAACTAATATTCTTTTCATATAACTATCTTTATTGAAGTTAAATTAATTTATGAAAGTCTTTAATATCATCTTCTGTCCTCTTTTTGTTTTTTCGGCAGCTCTGCAATACAACGATCCTGATCCCTACATCTGGATGCCTATATATATGTATGGTGCTTTGCTTTGCTGGCTTGCATTCAGAAACAAATTTTATCCAAAGGCATATTTAATTGGCATCCTCATTTATACAGTTTATGCTATTGGATTATTTTTTTGGAAGGACGGTGTATGGGATTGGATGAACAAACACAATGCCGAAGATATTGCTGCTACCATGAAAGCAGAAAAACCATGGATCGAAGAAACCAGGGAATTCTTTGGATTGGTAATTCTTATAGTTGTTTTAGCAATAGATTATTTCTATGCAAAAAGAAAACTTACAAAATAAAATTTAAACTATCACTTCTTACTTCCCGCTATAATCAATTCGGAATAATCCAGAATCTTTATTCTTGCTAAACCAACCAAGTCCGTATTCCAGAACATAAAGATGTCCGTCAGGTCCAAGTTCTATATCAACAGGTGCTGCAAATTTTGCTCCTTCCATAAACGGTTCCATTTTATAAAAATCACCATTCGGTTGTAAAGAAACTGCCCTGATAATATTTCTCATCCATTCGTAGATGAAAACTTTTCCATTATAATAATCAGGTAAACCATTTTTACCAGGATAGAGATCTGAATAATAGATCGGTCCTGCCATTGCAGTTCTTCCACCTGTTCCCATTTGAGGAAAATCTGGTGAGATGCCATAAGGATACCAAATAAATGGCGGAGAAACCGGGGGCAATTCTTTTACACCTGTATTATTTTTTGAATCATTAATTGGTTTGGCCGGGTCAAAAGAAGGACCGCTTTTCCCGGTATAATAATCATAAGAATGATAAGGATAATTTTTACCAATAAATAAAGGCCAACCAAAGTAACCAGCTTTTTTTGCCTGGTTCAATTCATCATATCCTTTAGATCCTCTCGTATCTAAACTGTCTTTATCTGAATCGGGACCCACATCACCCCAGTATACATAATTATTTTTTGGATCAACTGATAAGCGATAGGCATTTCTTGTTCCCATTGCATAGATCTCCGGTCTTGTTTTCGCCTGACCTTTTGCAAATAAATTTCCATCAGGAATGCTGTAGCTGCCATCTTCATTCACTTTAATGCGAATTATTTTTCCCCGTAGGTCATTACTATTCGATGCACTTCTTCTTGCATCGTATTGCTCATTACCTTTCCTGTTATCTAAGGGAGCAAAACCATGATTGGCTATAGGTTGATTGGGTACATCAAAAGGAGTGGAGTTATCACCAGTGGATAAATATAAATTTCCATCACCACCAAATGCAATGGAGCCGCCGGTATGACAACATATTTCTCTTTGTGAATAAAATTGGAGAACAATTTTTTCAGATGACAGATCGATCTTATCATCTTTCAATGTAAATCTTGATAAGCGATTAACTGATGTATCGATCGGCGAATAAAAAATGTAAACCCAGTTGTTCTTTGCAAAATTTGGATCCTTGCAAATTCCTAACAAACCTTCTTCTGCATTTACAGTACTATCAATTTTTGTTTTCCAGTATACATCCAGCTTGCCAGCCGGCTTAAGTTGTTTCGTATCATTTTTATAGATCGCAATATCTCCACGTCGTTGTACGATCAACACATCAAGATTAGGAAGAACGGTCATTTCTGTTGGCTCGAAGAATTCCCCAAGCGAAAGCTGTGTTTTTGTAAATGATTTTGGATCGGGGGGAAACTGAGTTTTTGCTTTTGAATAATCTTTTTTGTTTTCACCAATAGCATATTGAATACCACCCAATATATGTTTGAGATAATTTGAATCAACATAAGACTCTTCAGTATGACCAAACTCAGTATAGAAAGCACGGCCGCCATCATAATCATGATACCATGCCATCGGGTGATCATCGCCCATCTTTCCACCTTCATAACTTTTTTCATCGATCTTAGCTAACACATGAACATCCTTGTTCAGATTTTTAAAATTATACCATTCGTCAAATCTTTCCCATGTATCCGGTAAGTGTTTAGTGGAAGCATGACCTTTATCAACCACATTGATCTTTGCATTTTGTTGCTTGGGATGACTTTCAAAATTTGCACCAACCAGTTTTGAATACCATATCCAATCATATTCAGTATCGGTAGCCGAATGAATGCCTACAAACCCACCACCTGCTTGTATAAATCTTTCAAAAGCGGCCTCTTGTTTATAACTAAGGATATTACCTGTTGTATTTAAGAAAACAACAGCTGCATATTTTTTCAAATTATCTTCTGCGAAAGCTAAAGAGTCTTCTGTAATATCAACATCAAAATCATTTTCTTTTCCCAATTTTTGAATAGCAGCTTTGCCATTAGGAATAGAACTGTGATGAAAGCCGTTTGTTTTTGAAAACACCAAGATCCTTTTACCACTTTTGGAACCAGTTGATTCATCCTTACAAGAAGAAAAAAGAATACAGATCAGGGAACTAAAAAAAATAAATTGTTTTTTCATTTTACAGGCATTAAATGTGAAAGGGGAACTAAATATAAATGCAAAAAATGAAATGAAGCGCAATGAATTAATTTAATTGTGGGTCGATCGGGAAATTGATCATCATTTCATAATCACCGCCTAGTTGTTTCAATGCATCTTTCCAGATCTCGTCATGTTTTTTATGAAAAACAAGTTTTCTTATTGCCTTTACTGTAAGCCATGATTTGCCGGTCAATTCTTCATTAAGCTGACCTTCGCCCCAACCGGAATAACCAATAAAGAACCTGATCTTATTCTCATCAATTGCATTTTTTTTGATCATCTGCAATACAATATCAAAATCGCCACCCCAATACACACCTTTTATCACTTCCACTGATCCGGGAATTTCTGCAGGGTATTGGTGCAAAAAATGCAATGTATCTGTTTGCACAGGACCACCGTAATAAACTGGTAATTTGTAGCCTTCGAGTTCAGGAACGATCTGGTCGATAGTATTCTCATATTTGCGGTTCAACACAAAACCAAAACTTCCCTGTTGCTGGTGTTCGCAAAGAAAAACCACCGTTCTCATAAAATTCGGGTCTTTAAGAAAAGGATCGGAAATGAGTAATATGCCTGCCGCGGGGTCAATCATATACCTAATTTAAGATGAAATTTTATTTTTATAAAAGTTATCTTACCACCTCTATAAACCTCTGTTAAAATAACAGTTGTTGAAAAAAGTAGAATGGCAAAAGAATGATTGAGGTATTATCTTTGCCCGACTGCTTAAAACTGCCATCTTGTAAACGTGAAAAAGACTTTTCCAATAATTATCGCCTTAATACTTGTGTCACTCATCGGCATCATTTTGATCCAGATATCATGGATCAAAAATATGATCGTTGTGGAGGAAAAACAGTTCACTGAAAAGATTATGGTAGTAACACGGATGGTGGGTGACGAGTTATCTGAATACAAAGGAAATATGCTTTCACAAAACAACAGCATACTTCCGTGGAAACAGGATCACTCCACATTGGATATGCTGCGACCCTCTACTGTTGCCAGCAGGTTTACAACTGCGCAGTTAACTGATAAAATAAAAAGAGCATTTGTTATTAACGGACTGGCAAAGATCCGGTTTGAGTTTACGTTAGCTACAACCAACCCTTTTGGAGAAGTAACCTATTTCGAACGGCAATCCAGTGAATTTGGAAAATTCTATGAGGACAGTGCGAATAATATTCAATTTATGTATCCGATCGAACCAATGAGTGGAAGCATTGCAGAAAATCTTTCACCAAGAGAAGTTTTGTGGGTGATCGTACCGAATAGCAGTGGTGTTGTATTAAAAGAATTGAAGTGGAGGATCGTTATCGCAGGATTATTTACACTTATCATTTTTGCTGCTTTTTATCTTACAGTAAATACTATGCTTCGTCAGAAGAAACTTAGTGAGATAAAAAATGATTTCATTAATAATATGACGCATGAATTCAAAACTCCGCTAGCGACTATTTCACTGGCGGTTGATGCTATGAAGAATGATAGAGTAATTGGCGATAAAGAAAAGTTGAATTATTTCAGCAGTATCATCAAGGAAGAAAATCAACGTATGAACCGGCAGGTGGAAACAATTCTAAAAGCAGCATTGCTTGATAAGCAGGAAGTGAACCTGATGCTGAAACCAACACATGTGCATGATGTAATAAAAGACATTGCGGATAATTTTACATTGCAGCTTAATGATAAGAATGGTAAAGTGGAAATGGATCTTGAGGCAACGAATGATCTTATAGATGCGGATGAGGTTCACTTTCCAAACCTGATAAATAACCTGATCGATAATTCAGTGAAGTATGCAAAAGAAGATGTGCCACCTGAGATCAAGATCAGTACCGCAGCAAATGGAAAAAATATGACCATTAAACTTGAAGACAATGGCATCGGCATGGCGAAGGAAACAGTCAAAAGAATTTTTGAAAAATTTTATCGTGCACATACCGGCAATGTTCACAATGTAAAAGGATTTGGTCTTGGACTTAGTTATGTAAAAACAATGATCGATGCACACGGTGGGAATATCAAAGTTGATAGCATGCCGGGTAAAGGAAGCACTTTCACGCTGGAGTTGCCATTAAAAAGACATTAAGTATTTCTCCATAACAGGCTTCCATCTCCATAACTCAGGAAGCGAAAATTATTTTCTAAAGCATAGTCGTAAACCTTTGTCCAATCACTTTTTATAAATGCTGCGACCAATAATAGTAAAGTGGATTGTGGCTGATGAAAATTAGTGATCAAACCGTTTACAATTTTAAATTGATAGCTAGGAGCAATAATTATCTGTGTTTTGGCAGTTAAAGTATTTAAGTCTTTTGCGGTCATCCATTTTATTAAATTTTCTAATACTTCTTTTGCAGAGATTATTTTTTCTTTATGATTATAAACTTCCCACTGTGTAATTTCCATGGACTGATGACTGTTGACTATCGGCTGCTTCACTCCCAGCCAATACAAACTCTCCAATGTTCTCAGCGAAGTGGTCCCAACTGCAATAATATTTTTATCAAGGTGATCAATTAAATTTTGGATCAATGATCTCGAAACAGTAAAATATTCTGCATGCATCTCATGATCTTTCATGACTTCAGTTTTCACTGGCTTAAATGTTCCGGCACCCACATGAAGCGTTACAAAATCTCTTTGGATATTTTTTTCTCTTAATTTCTTGAAAACAGTTTCAGTAAAATGTAAACCCGCAGTTGGTGCAGCTACTGAGCCTTCATAGTGAGCATAAACAGTTTGATATCTTTCTGCATCACTAATTTCCGCTTCTCTTTTAATATATGGCGGAAGGGGAATAGCGCCAAAAAGATGAAGCACTTCAGCAAAACTTAATAATAGATCGTTCCAGGATAATTCAACAATAAAGCTATCAACTTCTTTTTCTATATAACGGGCATTTAGAACAAGATTTTTTGAATTGTAGTTGATCTTCTTTTCAAGTATTTGTCCATGCTTCCATTTTGATGCACCGCCGATCAAACAATGCCACAATACTTTTTCATGTTGGAGCATTGCAGTACTAATATCTATGTATTGTTCATGAGGCTCCAAACAAAAAATTTCTATTACTCCACCAGTTGTTTTTTGAAATAACAATCTTGCTTCAACTACTTTGGTATCGTTAAAAACAAGTAATGAGCTTGAAGGAATATGATCAGCAATATTCCTGTAAATATCTTCCCCAATTTTTTCTTCTTTGTAGATGAGAAGTTTTGAAGCATCACGTTCTGCCAATGGATATTTGGCGATCCTTTCTTCAGGAAGTGAATAGGTAAAATCTTTTATTGAAAGTGTTCTTGGATCTGTCATAACACAACTAACTGTTGTATTTGATGAACTGCGAAATTATTTACGTTTTGCAAGAGGCACAACTAATTTCAATCCACTCCATATATCACTCACTGCACAAACTTTTACATCAACAAGGTCATTCTTCAATGCATAATTTCTAATTACATCTTCAGTAATATTAGTTGGGATCTTTGCAGCTTTCTTATACCACGATACCCAGATGATAACAGTTGAATTCTTTTTGTAAATATTTTTCATTGCTTTCATCTCGGACTCAAATTCTTTCACCGACTTTACGAACAAATGAATGAAGTCGGGTGTTTCATTTTTCTTACATGATTGATCAGTAATATCAACTTCTAGTAATTTATAATAATCATCGGGCTTATTAATGATCAAAACTTTCATCTCAGGTTTTATCCCAAGTTTTTTTATCAATGCTGTACCAGAATAACCAGCCGTAGCCATAGAATAAAGTTAACCGCTTTGAGTTTTGTCGAATTTAGGAGCCAATCCCACACTATCCACAGCTTATCCACCGCAATCCACACCCAAATCACAGATATTTTCCTCACGACATTTCCTATAAGTGGCCAAACCCTTTGCTAGAGACAGTTACAGACAATAAACTGATGGGGAAAAAATAAAATACTGAAAATTTGGTTGTTAAGTGGGAAAATGTGTTATTTTGTGTCAATTATTTTAAAATTGTTGCAAACTACTGATAATGACAGGTTTTCTAGGGGAATTCGAAGCGACGTTAGACGCCAAGGGGCGGTTTCTTCTGCCGGCAGGGCTCAAAAAGCAAATGCCGGACGGGGAAGGAAATCTGTTTGTTATCAACAGGGGATTTGAACAATGTCTGGCTCTTTAT
Source organism: Chitinophagaceae bacterium (assembly GCA_044867875.1). Lineage (GTDB taxonomy): Bacteria > Bacteroidota > Bacteroidia > Chitinophagales > Chitinophagaceae > VBAS01. Next base: position 2,157 of record JBIOVR010000275.1, on the reverse strand, counting down.
ACTATAAAAAGTTGGGAACCGCTCTTTGCAGAAATTAATAAGTTGAATGAATTTGATCCAAAGGCAAGACAGTTTCGCCGTCATTTTTTAAATGGCGCCACACATGTTGAACCGGATAGTGCTGGCCGCTTATTAGTTCCGCCAAATCTGAAAGATCATGCGGGTCTGCAAAAAGATATAGTGCTGGTATCAGCAGTTAACAAAATCGAAATCTGGGATAGTAGTAAGTACCATCAGCTCTTTGACTCATTCTCTGCGGATGATTTCAGCAGTCTTGCAAAAGATGTGATGGCGAAAGGCGATTCAGGAATTAGTAATTAGGAATTAGAAAAAGGGAAATCATGAAAAATGAAAAACCAAATTCCAAATCCCAAATTCCAAATTCCGATTATCATACACCGGTTCTCCTTAAAGAAGCGGTTGATGGTTTGAAGATCGTTGCCGATGGAATTTATGTCGATTGCACTTTTGGCGGCGGCGGGCATTCCAAAGCCATCCTTGAAAAGCTTGACCAAAATGGAAAGCTCATCGCATTCGATCAGGACGAAGATGCAAGACGCAATATTCCAAAAGATCCACGCATCATTTTCGTGCCGCATAATTTTCGTCACCTGCAAAGGTTTTTGAAACTGCATAATATTAATGTGGTTGATGGAATTCTTGCGGATCTCGGTGTCAGTAGTCACCAGTTTGATGAAGCCGAAAGAGGTTTCTCAACCAGACATGATGCGCCGCTCGATATGCGAATGGATCAGCGACAATCACTCACCGCTGCTGATGTAATAAGCAACTATAGCGAGCAGCAGCTGCACAAGATATTTGAGCAGTACGGTGAAGTGACGAATTCCAAAACGCTGGCAAGAACGATCGTTGAATTGCGAAGCACACAATCGCTGAAATCAATTAATGCTTTTAAGCAAGCACTCCACGGAGTAGTGAAAGGAAATCCGAACAGGTACTTTGCCCAGGTATTCCAGGCATTGAGGATCGAAGTAAATGACGAGCTCGGAGCATTAAAAGAAATGCTCCAACAAATTCCACCCTTGTTGAAACCGGGATGCCGGGCAGCCATCATCACGTTTCATTCTTTAGAAGACCGGTTGGTTAAAATTTTTTTTCGTCAGGGAACCTTTGAACAGACGGAAGAGAATCCTTTTATCATGAGTAAATCAGTGAATGAATTAAAAGTGATAACCAAGAAACCCATTGAAGCATCCGAAGAAGAAATGAAACAAAACCCAAGAGCAAGAAGCGCCAAGTTGAGAGTAGTAGAAAAAGTAATGATGGTATAAGCTTTTGAAATTCTATTGGACGTCCCTTGCGACGCTCCGTTCAACCACAGTAGTTCTTATCAACACATAAAGGGTATTAAATCCAATTTCTTTGAAACTCCGTGCCACTTTGATCTTTATCAAAGTGGCACGGTTAAAACCGAAAAGAAAAACCAAACCGTTTAGAAACGAATCGAAAAAGAACTGAAATCCGAATTGAATTTTTTATAACAGCATGCAGGAACAAGAAAACATTAAAGAGCGGGAAATTAAACTTGACTGGAAGCGGTGGCTGAATTATCAATCACTCGTGAAGCAAGTACCCTTCTTTCTATTTCTAACAGTCTTAGCAGTTATATATATATATAATGGTCACTATGCTGATAAAACAATTCGCAACATTAACAAAACTGCGAAGGAGGTGAAAGAATTGCAGTGGGAATATAAAACTGTAAAGAGTGAAGTCATGTTTCAAAGCAAGCAAAGTGAATTAGTAAAGGCAGTTGAACCATTAGGATTGAAAGAATTGACAGAATCGCCGGTGGTATTGAGTAATGAAGAAGAAAAGAAATCGAAGAATTAAAGAATATTCATTGTCCCCCGCTGGCGGGGGAAGTAGTTCGATAAAAGGATATTTCAACTTGGGGTGGACAAAAGGTGATTAGGATTACTGGAAGATGAAAGGATTGCGACGCAACGGAAGATCAATCGGAGTTACTGAGCTGGTATCATAAATAACAACTAAAGAATTCAAAAGAGTAGTGGAAGTAAAACGTGACATACTTTGGAGAGTGTACCTCAGTTTTATCGGCATAGTGGTGCTGAGTCTGTTGGTCCTCGGCAGAGCTTTCTATATTCAGCAGGTGCAGGGCAGTTACTGGAGAAG
>JBIOVR010000274.1:0-19850 GCA_044867875.1 Chitinophagaceae bacterium | reverse complement strand
TAAACAGGCCCGGCCTTTGCTGGTTATATTTGCATAATAAATTGTGAGTTATGATAAAAACAGGTAACCCGATCATCAGCATTTATACGGAAATGACCCCTAACCCGGAGACGATGAAGTTTGTGGCAAATAAACTTTTATATCCCGGTAAAAGCATTGATTTTCCGGATGTGGAAATGGCAAAGCCATCTCCGCTGGCAATCGAATTGTTTGGGTACCCTTTTATTAAGGCCGTTTTTATTGCCAGCAATTTTGTAACGCTGACAAAAACTCCTGACACTGACTGGAGCGATGTGATCCCAAGTGTTCGCCAGTTCTTGAAAGAATACCTGGAAGAAGGCAAGCCTGTAATAAATGAAGAAGAAATAGTAACGACTAAAAAAGAAAGCAGCAACGAGATCAGTGCTGATGATGACGATGTTGTAAAACGTATTAAAGAATTATTGGAGAATTATGTAAAGCCTGCTGTTGAAATGGATGGCGGTGCGATCCAATTCAAAAGTTATGATGAGGGTGTTGTTAACCTGATGTTGCAAGGTAGTTGCAGCGGTTGTCCTTCATCAATGATAACATTGAAAGCGGGGATAGAAGGAATGATGAAGAGAATGATACCAGAAGTAAAGGAAGTGGTGGCAGAAGCTGAATAACCATTCATAAAGATTTTAGGAAATAACAGGGCGAACTTAATGTTCGCTTTTTTTATTTCTATATGTTTACCGGATAATAAATAGCCATGCACCAAACAAATGCGTATGCAATTGAGACTTCAGAACTCAATTACATGTTTCGCCACGGAAGAAAGGTGGTGAACAATGTAAGTTTAAAAGTTCCTGAAGGAAGTATTTTCGGATTCCTGGGTCCGAATGGCGCCGGTAAAACAACTACTATACGACTGCTTACCGGTATGCTTGAAAATGATCGTGACAATATTTCTATTTACGGCAAATCATTAAAGAAAAATCTTCCCGCCATTTTTGAAGGAATAGGTTCGTTGATAGAAACTCCTTCACTATATCTTCATTTGAATGCCCGCGATAATTTAAAAGTGATCACCCGCCTGAGAAAAATGGATGAAAAAAGAGTTGACGAGGTGTTACAGGTTGTCGGTCTTTATAATGACCGCAAAAGAAAAGCAAAAGAATATTCACTCGGCATGAAACAACGATTGGGACTGGCAATGGCATTGCTACCTGATCCATCTTTATTAATTCTTGATGAACCGGCAAATGGCCTTGATCCCGCAGGTATCATTGAAATAAGAGAGTTGCTGAAAAGATTGAACAAGGATCATGGTAAAACAATTTTTGTATCTAGTCATTTATTGAATGAAGTAGAAAAAACATGCACACATGTTGGTATCATACATAAAGGTGTCATGCAATTCCAGGGAACAATGGCTGACTTGCAGGAAAGTGCCGGTCATGGTAAACTGGTAACGATAAAAGTGGATGATACAGCAAGATGGAAAAATTTGTTTACAGAAAAATATCCGCAGGCAACTGCATTAATAAGTAATGAATTTGTTTTGCCGGTTGAGAACAGTGATGATATTACAAACATTACTCGTGAATTGGTAATGCAGGGAGTTCCGGTAAGAGGGGTTCGCACTAATGAAGGATTAGAAGAATGGTTTATTAAAATGACATCAAACTAATTGTTATGAATTTCTTTTCTGATTATATAAAAGCATTTAAAGCAGAGTGGTTGAAATTGAGAAACTCTGGAACATTTTGGCTGGTACTGATCATGGCTGCGTTTATTCCTGCGATCTTTACATTGGTCGGTTTATTAACAACTGAAAGTGATTTTACATTTGTTGCTTCTGAAAACTCATGGAAAAGGCTTGTCACCAGTTGCTTTCAAGGCTTTGGTCTTTTTTTCTTTCCAATTTTTCTTACACTTCTTGTGATACGTCTTACACAAATGGAACATCGCGGAGGTGGGTGGAAGTTAATAGAAGTACAACCAATTTCTAAACCTTCACTTTACCTGAGCAAATTCAGCGTGGCTATAGTGGTAGCATTTTTGTGTATCCTTGCCCTTATACTTTTTAGTTTACTAGGTGGCACTATCGTTATGCTGGTAAAAAACAGTCCTGGTTTCACCCAACATTCAATTCCACTTGAATTCATCACTCGTTTCGGACTAAGATTACTCGTTGCGGGCCTGGGTGTTTTGGGTATTCAATATTTATTTTCTGTTGTCATCAGCGGATTTCTATGGCCTTTTTCTATCGGGTTGGTTGGCACAATTGCAGGATCAATATTTTTTGCGATGCGTAAAGTATTATGGTGGCCATACATTGCTCCGGGGCTTACGGTACTAAATCCGGATGGCAGTAGTGCGGGAAATTTTTTAATGTATTATGAATGGCTAAGTATTACGTGGATGGTGACCGCATTATGGCTCGGCTATCAGTGGTATGTGCGAAAAACTTTTAAACGGGCTTTCTTTAAACCCATTCCCAGGATCCTTTATATGGTTGTGCCCCTGGTTTTGTTCCTCGTAGTTTTTATATATATAAATAAGCCGGTTCAGCCTCCTTCACATAGTCGTACTGTAATTGCCGGAACTGTTGAATCAAAAGATAAATTCCAAACGGCGTATTTGTTTGCCGAGCCGCTTATGGATACTGTTCTTGAAATTCCCATAACTGATAATCGATTTAGTGCAAGCACGGAAAAAAATATTCCTGCGGGAGTTTATTCGTTTAGATTGGGTGCTATTAATCAAAAGATCTTTTTTGGAAACAAGGATAGTTTGTTCCTTAAGGAAAAAATTGATGGCATTAGTAATCGGGTTACTTCATCAGGAACCAGGATACCCGAAAATGAGTATTTAAGAAATGGGGCCGATAATAATGACAATGGTAGTGATAAATATATGCTGGAACATTATGGTTCTGAAATGACACCAAAAGCATTTGCAATTGAAGTTATGCGGCTTTGGGATGACGAGGTTGATAATTTGAATAATTATAAAACAGCAGATAATCTTAAACCCAACGATGATTTTATTGCTTTACAGAAAAAATTACTTTCTCTTTACTACATAAAATTACTCGATGGTAAATATGCACAATGGTTCAAAGTATATCATCCAACTGAAACACTGGAATTTCCAAAATCGGTTGATGCGATCAGGAATGCAGTTAGTTATAATGATAGCACTCTTCTTAGTTACTCTATGTATCGTGATAACATTGCTGACTATTATCAGCAGAAATATAAATTGAATCCTTCCAATGATACGGCTTATATCTCAAAAGTAGCAAGTGCATTACCAGCAAGCACATTAAGAGATTATCTTGTTTATAATAAAATAAAAGGACTTGTTGGCAGAACAAGGGATAGTGTAAGCAGGGAAATGCTGATCGCTAAATATCTTCCGGTTATCTCACAACAGAAAACACAGCAGCAAATACTGGCACTGCATTACACTTTAAATAGTTTAACTCGTGGAAGTGCCGCTCCTGATTTTACTACTACAGCATTAAATAAAGACACTTTCTCTCTTAAAAATTTTAAAGGACGTTATGTAGTGATAGATGTATGGGCGACCTGGTGCAGAACTTGTACTGGGCAATCGGCGATCTTTGAAAAGATTGCAGAAGAATATACAAATCCTTCGGTTGCATTTGTTGCATTATCCATTGACGATAGTAGATGGGAATGGCAAAATGAAGCCAGTCAAAGATCAATGCGTGTATTGCATTTGCGTAGTAATGATAAAGACTTGTTTGGAAGATCTTATGGTATTGATTATATGCCCCGTTATATTTTATTAGATCCGGATGGTAAGATCTTGAATGCACAAATGCCCGAACCAGGTAACCCTGCTTTTATAGAGATATTGAAAAAAGAAATTCCGGGATTGGCAAGCTTATAAAGAAATTAATTATCTACGTTAAGTTCTATAAAACGCTGCACTGAAAGATTATATGAAAGGTTTGTGATACAAGTATTCAATCCGTAACTTACAACAAACTTAAGGTTATGATCGTAGTTTATATTATCATCGGTCTTATAGCTCTGTTGTTGATCATTTCAGCGATGCTTCCAAAAAGTTATAATGTTGAGAAATCAGCGATCATTAATAAAAGTGTCATTGATGTAATGAATCGTGTTGGCGATCTTAACCATTATAGTAAATGGAATCCCTGGCAACAAATGGATCCTTCTGCTAAATCCACAATTACCGGAACTCCGAAAACTCCGGGTCACAAATATAGTTGGGAAGGAAAAAAAGTAGGCGTCGGTAGCTTAACGCTTAGAGATCTTGACGAAAAACATATTCATTTCGATCTTGAATTTTTAAAACCATTCAAAGCAAAGGCTAAAGACAACTGGTTATTTGAGCATTGGGGTAATGGTAATGAAACAAAAGTAACCTGGCAAAACAGTGGTGGTCTCCCCTGGCCAATGGCGAGTTTGATGGGACCAAAGATCGTCAAGGATCTTAATGTGCAATTTGTAACAGGGTTAAACAATTTGAAAAAACTTTGTGAAGGCAGTTAGTATTCTTTCTTTATCCAATTCACTTTTCTTTCTTTCAAATAATCAAGTACAAAATCAAAACAGTTTTTTTGCTTGCCAACAAGTTCTGGTGGAAATACTCCTTTTTCATTAAAAAGGTTTTGCGTTAAAAGATTCACAGCTGCAGTGCATGTATACCCAGTTGTTCTTGCCATTGAAGATATTTTTGTATCCTGGTCATAAAAATCAAGCAGATTCCATTCCACAATTTTGGCCTCACCATCTTTTTTTCCAATGAGTTTTACTTTCATTACAGTTAACTCCTCTTCCTCCAATCCAAGTTTCCATTCATTGAACAGGATCTGTGATGTTACTTTTAATGGCGAAATTTTTGATCCCTCGATATCAATCGGTGTTTCGTTGAAAAAGCCGCTTTCTTTTAATGAAATAATAATGTCCACATGCCCCGGGTAACGCATTGTCTTTTCTTTTTGATTCTTGATATGTGGCATTGTATACAACAATGAACGAAGCCCGTCAGTATTGAATGCTTCCAGTGTTCCAAGGTTTTCAAAATGTATCCATTCTACTTCACTCAGTGCTGGCCTTGCGATGATATGCCCATTTTCCATCAGTCGTGCAGGTCTTATGTATTCTTCAATTACATCAGCAGGTGAGAATGGCGCTTTATATTGAAACGGCTTCTTTCTAACTTTTGGCAGGCCGCCAACATATATCTCCAGCGCATCAATTTTCATTTCTTCGTTATAGCGGCCAACAATAAAATTACTCATTCCCGGAGCTACACCGCAATCAGTAATAACAGTTACGCCTTTTTCTTTAGCAAGCTTATCTAACTGCAAAACATCTTCGGGAAAAAAAGAAATGTCAACAATATTTTTTTTGCAGTTGATTGCAGCCTCCAGTGTTTTGTATCCCATAAATCCGGGTACAGCTGTTACAACGATATCGAACGAAGAAAGTAAATGAGAATACAATGAATAATCCCGAAGATCTGCTAGTTGTGTTTCAATTCTCGGATTTCTTTTTTTCAGCAGATCGAGGTTAACATTGCTCACATCAAAAGCAGTAATATGATGACGGGAAGCAAGATCCATTGCGATAGCACTGCCTACCATACCTGAGCCAAGCACAGCAACCTTCATATAGCAAATTTTTGGTTAGTAAAGATGAGAAAATCCTGACAGGTATTTATTGAATTAATTTATAAACCACTAAGACACAAAGGCCCAAAGTTTCACGAAGGATTCTTTGTGTTTCTTCGTGTGCTTAGTGTCTTTGTGGTTCTATAGCAAGTTTCGGGTTGATTTGGCTTTTGCCTGTAAATAGTTTTGTGCTAAATTGAAAGCAATGACAGATTACGAACGCATAAAAAAAGCAATTGAATTCATTCGATCAAATTTTCACCAACAGCCCGATCTTGATGCGGTGGCAAAAGAAGTTTATTTAAGTCCGTTTCATTTTCAGCGATTGTTCAAAGATTGGGCAGGAGTTAGTCCAAAGAAATTTTTACAATACATCAGCCTGCAACATGCAAAAAAGCTTTTGCACCAACATACAGTAAGTGACACAGCATACGAAACTGGCTTATCAGGTTCAAGTCGTTTGCATGATCTGTTTATAAGTATAGAAGGAATGACGCCGGGAGAATATAAAAATGGTGGCGAGCAGTTGCAGATCAATTATAGTTTTGCTGAAACTCCGTTTGGAAATATTATAGTTGCTTCAACAACAAAAGGAATTTGCCATCTTGCATTTGCAGATGATGAAAAAGAAGCATTGCAACAATTGCAATTACAATTTCCAAATGCAAAATTCAGACAAGTAGTTGATACGATCCAGCAAAATGCTTTATTCATTTTTACACAAGACTGGAAAGATCTTTCAAAAATTAAGTTGCATTTAAAAGGAACTCCATTTCAAGTAAAAGTATGGGAAGCATTGTTGAAAATTCCAATGGGAGATGTATCAACTTACTCGGGCATTGCGAATACAATTAACAATCCAAATGCATCAAGAGCGGTAGGCACAGCCATCGGCGATAATCCGGTTGCATTTTTAATCCCTTGTCATAGGGTGATACGTTCAACCGGCGATTTTGGACAATATCATTGGGGAAGTATAAGAAAAACAGCAATGATCGGTTGGGAAGCAGCTAAAACGAATCCTGAAAATTAATTCGCAAAAAAAACTCCAATGGAAGCCTATACAACTATTACGATAGTACTTCTCCCGTTGCATTTAGCAACTTTACCTGTGACATAAAACCCCGAATATTTATTGATAGTGGAGAATTATCCTCATCTTATAAGAAAAGCAATGTGCTCAAGTCAAAAACAGTCATCAATAAAATGAGGCTGAATTTTTGTTCTGCAAACTTTACATTAAATCAATCCTACGAATGTTAGCTAAAACAGCGATGATCATTGATGATGATGAAGACCTTGGCCGTCTATTAATTCCGATGCTCGAAGCAAGAAAGATATTGGCTTTGCCAGTCTATTCGTTACACGAAGCTGAAGAATACCTCAGTTATATGAAGCCTACTGTTATTTTTCTAGACAATAGTTTTCCGGATGGATTAGGTATAAACTTTATTCGCAATATTCATCTCGCAGATGAAGAGATAAAAATTATTATGATGACAGCCGAATCTGCGAAATGGATAGAAGAGAAAGCAAAGGTAGAAGGTGTCAACTACTTTCTCAGAAAACCATTCAGCATGGGGACGATCAATACTATTCTCGATAAGCTCGAACTTGGCAGAGACTAGCAGAGATAGATGTTGTACAATGGATACTATGTCAAAAGTAACCAAGCTGGTTAGCCGTGATCTCCATCAAACTCTTCCTAATTTTTTCAATGTCATTTCATTCTTCACATTTCCCGTATTCAATGTAGTCCCTGGTTCAAACAAAACAACATGCACTTCTTCTTTTGCATTCGGACGATGCTCAACACCACGAGGCACAATAATAAATTCTCCCTCATTAATTGTTATCGTCTTATCCCGAAACTCCATATCAAAGTTTCCTTTCACTACATAAAATAGTTCATCTTCATTATCATGATGATGCCACACAAACGGACCTTTGAACTTTACAAGTTTTACCATTTGTCCATTCAGCTCTCCGGCAATTTTTGGACTATAGTGTTCAGAGAATTGTGAAAATTTTTCGGCAAGATTTATTTTGTCCATACTCATTGAATTGAAATTTTATCCGCGGTCTCTTTTGCTTTTTTTCTCAGCGCATTCATATCAGCATTCAGATCATCACATACCAACGCAACACCCATGCGGCGATAAGGACGGAGTGTTGGCTTTCCAAAGATCCTTATATCAGTATTCATTTCTTCTAATGCTTTATCTAAACCTATGATGGTAAAATGTTCTGCTGTTTTATTTGCAAGGATAACAGAGCTGACTCCTGCTTTCTCAAGATAGATATGTGGAATAGGCAACCCAAGAATGGCCCTTGCATGCAATTCAAACTCTGAAAAGTTTTGCGTGCCAGCCAATGTTACCATTCCGGTATCATGTGGCCGCGGACTTAACTCAGAAAAATAAACCCCGCGATGCGTAAGAAAAAATTCAACTCCCCAAATTCCGATACCCGTTAATGAAGTGGTTACCTTCTTTGCCATTTCACATGCATCCTCAAAATCTTCCGTGCTTATTCCAACGGGTTGCCAGCTCTCCATGTAATCTCCTCTGTCTTGCCTGTGACCTATCGGCGGGCAAAATAGTGTGTTGCCATTCATCTGCGTCACTGTCAGTAATGTTATCTCTGTATGAAAAGAAATAAATTCTTCAATGATCACTTCTTTCAGATCACCCCTTGAATTATTAATTGCGTAATCCCAAACCTTTCGCTGCTCGTTCTCATCTTTCAATACACTTTGTCCTTTACCAGAAGAAGACATCAATGGCTTTACCACACAAGGCAAACCAATTTTATTTACTGCAGTTTTAAATTCTTCAAATGTTGTAGCATAAAAATATTTTGCTGTTCTTATTCCCAGTTCTTTGCTTGCCAGGTCACGAATAAGTTTTCGGTTCATAGTAAAGTTGGCGGCTCTTGCACTGGGAATTACTTTGAAGTTCTGTTTTTCATATTCATAAAATCGTTCTGTTCTTATCGCTTCAATTTCCGGAACGATGAGATCAGGCTGGTGTTTTGAAACAATTGAATCCAGTTGTTCTCCGTTTAGCATATCAAGCACTTCAAAACCATCAGATACTTGCATAGCAGGTGCCCCTGCATAACTGTCTGCTGCGATCACTGTTTGTCCCAATCGTTTTAACGCTATTACTAATTCCTTTCCAAGTTCGCCGCTTCCAAGCAGCAATATTTTTTTGTGCATGCTGCAAAGTAATTTATTTACCAAATAAAAAATCCCGCCGTAGCGGGATTACTAACCCACTAACTTTTTTCAATAGAAGAATTGTTCTTTTACAATTTTTCCATTTTTTACTTCATACACAGCGATCTCTTCCAGGTTCTGTCTTCCCATTCCCTTATAAGTTGCATCGATACCCATTGCAAAAGCAATATGATTGCCTCCTACAACAGGATCACCAACCCAGCCTCCGTGAAACTCCTCAACAATGGCATTAAAATCTGCCCCTTTCTTTTTTATTGCATCCTTTCCCTTTACAGATTTTAACCCGGGAGAATGTGCCGGTTCAATACTCTCTGCATCGTCGGCAAAAAGTTCTTCCTGTACCTGGTCCCATTTAAATTGCTTGAACAATTCGTTCATACGATTGGCCACTTCTTGTGTGGTCATTACTGCTTCTAGTGTAGACATAGACTTTGGTTTAAATGTTAAAAAAGGACATAGAAGCTACGAATATTTTACAACCGGAAAAATTAAATAATTATGAACCCCGAAATTTGTGGTATGAATGTAGCCTAGCTTTGATCATATAAACTTATCATTTGAAAATTCACATAATCATTTTCTGTTGTTGCTTTGCCGGATGTGCAGTTAGCAACAACCCACAGCGAAAAGAAATCAAACAGCTTCAGAAAGGAAAAGTTAAAGATGACACCAGCTTTGTGTATTCGTTACCATTTGAAAGCAAAAAATCTCACCTGATCGTACAAGGCTATTTTGGGGTCTTTTCTCATAAAGAAAGAGCCGCTCTTGATTTTAAAATGAAAAGAGGAACACATATTCTTGCCGTAAGAGATGGCGTAGTAACAAGAGTAAAAGAAGATGGTTCAAAAGGGGGGTGGAACAAAAAATATCGCAGCCAGGGAAATAATATTATAATTCAACACAGCGATAATTCAAGAAGCGGTTACTGGCATTTACAAAAAGACGGCGCCCTGGTAAAAGTTGGAGATACTGTCAGGCAGGGACAAATAATTGGGCTGAGCGGGAAAACTGGTTATGCCGCATTACCGCATTTACATTTTATAGTTTGGAAAAATGATAGCCGTGGATGGCAGCAGGTAGCAACAAGGTTTCAAACCTCAAAAGGAATAAAATACTTACAACCCTGGAAATGGTATCGAAACAACGCAACTTCTTCTCCGGGCATTTCCCAGCCAATGGAAACTACGGCTCAGTAATGCCAATTTTTTACCGCTTACATTTGAAAAAAAATTGCTTTGAGCTTACACGAAGTATGGGAAAAATTTATTTCAAATGTTCAACATACAAGTTGGAAGGAATGGGTTAGTACCGTTACTCAGATAGCCAGTGTTTGGTATGCCCGTAAGAATAATGTGCTGGTTTATCCAACGGGGATCGTTGGTGTTTTACTGGCGGCATGGCTTTATTTTTTCAATTCACACCCTCCCTTATATGCGGATGGCGCCTTAAACATTTATTACTTTATTATGAGTGTTTATGGTTGGTATAATTGGGTGCAGAAAAAAGATGCCGAACATCTCACTTACCCTATTAGTTGGTGTAATAAGAGAGAACTTTCGGCAGGTGCTTTATTGTTTTCCGTATCGTGGGGTATTATTTATTTTGCTTTGATCAAGATCACTAATAGCAACACCCCTATTTTAGACTCGTTGGTTTCCGCAACAGCTGTGGTAGCCATGTGGTGGATGGCAAAAAGAAAGATCGAGAACTGGCTTGCCTGGATCATCAGTAACATTGTTGCTATTCCCTTGAATTTTTATAAAGAGTTTTATTTATTTACATTAATGTATGTCTTGTTCTTTGCTTTGGCATTATGGGGATTTAAGGACTGGAAAAAACAAGCAGCTAAAAATTAAATATGAGTTATTGCACATTCATCAACTCACTGAAACCCGATGAACAAAATGTTCATCGGGAATACCATGATAAGTATTATGGTTTTCCTATTCATGATGATAACGAACTTTTCTGTAGGTTAATTTTAGAAATAAACCAGGCAGGTTTAAGCTGGACAACGATTCTGAATAAACAACAAAGCTTCCGAAAAGCTTATCACAATTTTGAAATAAAAAAGGTGGCTGTTTATAAAGAAAAGGATTTTAAACGACTGATGAATGATGCGGGCATTATCCGAAACCGCTTAAAGATCAATGCAGCAATCGAAAATGCAAAAACGATTCTTCTCTTGCAAAAAGAATTCAAGTCATTTAAAAACTGGTTAGGCCATCATCATCCCAAAACAAAAGATGAGTGGACTAAGTTATTCAAACAAACTTTTCGTTTTACCGGCGGTGAAATTGTAAATGAATTTTTAATGAGTACCGGCTTTCTTCCAAATGCACATGAAGAAAGCTGCCCTATTTATAAAAAGATAATAAAAGCAAAACCCGCATGGAACAAAAGCCGCTGATAAAAGTAGCGGTGATCGGCCCTGAGTCAACCGGTAAAAGCACACTGTGTGAGTTGCTGGCGCAATATTACAATACACAATGGTGCCACGAGTTTGCAAGAGAATTCCTGCTTACACATGGAACTGATTATTCTTATGATGATTTATTGTATATCGCTAAAGGGCAGCTGGCGATGGAAGACGAGTACACGCAGTCATTAGTCGGGAGTTCAGAGTCGGAAGTCAATAGTTCTGTGCAAGACTCGGAACTCGGAACTCTAAACTCCAAACTTCTCTTTATCGACACTGAAATGTATGTTATGAAAGTATGGTGTGAATTTGTTTTTGGAAAATGCCATAGATGGGTGCTTGACCAGATAATCGAAAGAAAATATGATCTCTATTTATTATGTAATACCGATCTGCCATGGGTAAAAGATGAGCTAAGAGAATACCCGGACCTGAAAACAAGGGATCAGCTTTATCATATCTACAAAGACATTATGATAAATCAATCAACGCCGTGGGTTGACATCAGCGGCGATTACAATGAAAGGCTTCAAAAAGCAATAAAAGCGGTTGACCAATTAGTGGCGGGTTAAAATATCCATTGTACATTCGGGCATCAATGAATTTATTTTTTCAAAAACATCATCGTTTACTTTTTTACAGCAGTTGGTTATTGCTGGCATTAGCGCAGGCTGCTTCCACAGAACTAATAGCAGATGAAGCTTACTATTGGGTGTATTCACGTTTCCCGGCCTGGGGTTATTTTGATCATCCGCCAATGATCGCCTTCTTAATTAAAAGCGGCTATGCAATTTTTCATAATGAATTGGGGGTACGATTAGTCTGCGCATTGCTTAGCACATTTACTATTCTTATTACCGAATCACTTACCGAAAGAAAAAATCCCTTTCTTTTTTATACGATCGTTTTAAGTATTGGTGTATTACAAATTGCCGGATTCCTTGCTGTGCCTGATACGCCACTATTATTTTTTACTGCTTTATTTTTTTATACATACCGGTCTTTCATAAAAAATGCAAACTGGATAAACACATTGCTGCTTGCAATTGCCATCAGCTTGCTTTTTTATACTAAGTACCATGGCTTATTGATCGTGCTGTTCACATTTTTATCAAACATTAAACTATTTACCCGCTGGCAAACATGGCTGGCTGGATTCTTTGTATTGATACTTTATATTCCGCATCTTTTATGGCAATGGGATCATGATTGGGTGAGCTTCCGCTATCACCTTTTTGAAAGCAATGTCAGTGGCTATAAATTTTCATATACTACCGATTATCTTCTCGGTCAAATTTTATTGGCAGGCCCATTAGTTGGTTTTATTCTTTTCCCTGCTGCATTTATTTACAAAACAAAAACGCAAACCGAAAAAGCATTGAAGTTTACGTTGATCGGCATTTATTTGATCTTCCTCGTAAGCTCTTTTCGTGGAAAAGTAGAAGTGAACTGGACAATGCCGGCAATGATACCGTTGATCGTTTTAAGTCATCAATTCATTCTCGATAAAACTTCATGGATAAAACCATTACGAGTAATTGCTTTCGTTTCTCTTTTACTAATCATTGCCGCTCGTATATATCTTGTTGTTGATATTGGTCCCGATAATTCAACGAAAGGAAGATTTCGTAATAAAGCCTGGGCAAAAACGATCGCAGAAAAAACAGGCGATGTTCCGTTGGTTTTTTATAACTCTTACCAACGGGCATCCTTATTTTGGTTTTACAGCGGTAAGCCGTCACATTCACATAATTCTTATACGGATCGAAAAAGTAATTATAATTTCTGGCCAACCGAAAGCAATTTGCTCGGTAAAAAAGTTTTTATTGCTGATATCTATGGCATGCAAACTTTTTCAGATTCTGTAAAAACAAAAAAGGGTTGGGTGGGGTTTAGTTTTGACAGTATATATGCTGCATTGGGTAACATTAAAATTATTCCGGCCAAAGAAAGTGTTATCCTCTATAACAATTCTCTGACGATGAAAATTACTCTTGAGATGCCAGAGAATTACCAAAGTTTTTTACAAACATATCCCGCCATACAAACTGAATTAGTCGCGGGGGTTTTTAATGGAAAAAATCTTTTAAAGGAATATAAAACAGGAATTACTGCACAACAGGTTGCTAAACAAAATAATTCAATTGACATCCAACTTACAAATTTGCCAAAAGGAGGCACTGAAATAAGATTTGGAATCAGGTCAAAAAATTATTTCCCGACTCATAATAGTGAAACAATTCATGTGATCGGCCTTTAATTATTTTTTGCTTTTGGGAGTTTGTTCCTTAATTATATCCTGAATATCTGGATCCTCTTCAAGGTTATTCATCTGCCTCATGACCCACTGTCTTCTGCCCGCAACTGAATTTGATAATGGAACAACTGTAAATATTTTAGGATTTCGCAGGGATGATGCAATTGTAGCAGCTTCCATCCTCGTTAAGGCATTGGCTGATTTTTTAAAATAGATCTGAGACGCTGTTTCTATACCATATATACCTCTGCCCATCTCGATCACATTTAAATACACTTCAAGAATTCTTTTCTTACCCCATATTAATTCGATCATAAAAGTAAAATAGGTTTCCAGGCCTTTTCGTATAAAACTTTTTCCCTGCCATAAGAAAACATTCTTTGCCACTTGCTGGCTGATCGTACTGCCACCACGTGTCCTGTTTGGTTTTTTCTTGTTGTATTCTATCGCTTTTTTAATACTCTTCCAGTCAAAGCCACTATGATCCGGAAAAAGCTGGTCCTCTTCGGCGATCACTGCAAGTTTTGCGTTGTAAGAAATTTTTTTCCATCCAACATAATCTCTTTTTAATCCGTCTCCGCTTATCCAGCTTACGAGTTGTGTTATCGTGATCGGTGGATCAACCCATTTAAAGAGAAGGATACAAAATAGCTGGAAGAAAAAAAGGAAAATGAAAATACGTTTGGTCCATTTCCAAACCTTTTTTAAAAAAATCTTTGACTTCATTGGGCTGCAAAATAACTCTTAGATCTTATCTGCATAAAAAATCAATCCCCAAAGTAAGATTATTCCAAAACCAAGTAATACAAGACCGTTAATACGGGTAAGTATTTGAATATTGTGGGGCGTAAGTTTTTTCCGAACCTTTTGGGCCATCATTACTTTTAAAAGATCTGTTGCCAGCACAAATGCGAGGCAGGTAACAAATGCAATGATGCGATTTTCGATTGTAAGAGTAATCAATGTTGTAGATGTGGTGAGCCAGAAAATAAACACCGCGGGGTTAAGGGTATTCATAAAAAATCCGGAAAGAAATGTTTTTACATAATCTTTTTTGCTGAGGTTTACAACCTGCACTCCGCTATCATCCACTTTCACTTTTTTGAAAAAAATAAAATAGACTCCCATTGAAATTAAAAAAGTGCTTCCGATGATGCCAATAAAGTTCTTGTGCTGCACCATATAGCCAAATACTTGTGTAAAAACATTACTGATAAGCACAAGTAAAATGTCCGAAGCGGAAACGCCTAATATAAATGCAATACCGCCACGATGCCCGTTATTAAGACTTTGCTTAATGATTGAAAAGACAACAGGGCCCACTGATATGGTCAGCAATAAACCAAGAGTAATTCCTTTTAGAACGGCTTCAAACATTAGTAGGATCTTGTTGCTAAATTTAGACCTTATTAGTTTTTATTATAGCACCGTGTGCCGACTCTTTTACAATTATTGAAAATAATACAAGCTGAAAAGCGACTGATCAGTTATGTAAAATGTATTATAAATGTGTGTGACTAAACCGGCAAGTAAATTATTTTGTTCCGTTTTCTAAAAACCTGTTCCAGTCTTCGAGCATCTTCCCTTTCATCACCCTCGGAAATTTATGCTGGCTGCCCAGCTTTCCTTTTAGCTCCATGAACTTCATAAATTTTTCTTCGGGCAATTGTTCAAGAAAAACTTCTTTTAATGCGCTGTCTCTTTCTGTAGCATAGTCATCATTCAGTTTGCGCAGGTGCTGATCAATTTTATTCTTTAATACTTCTGTATTGCAGTTATCATTGCTGGCGATGTACCATTTGTGTGCAAAGAAACTTTCATAAGGAAATCCAACCACTGTGTATTCAGGAATACTGATATTTAGTTCTTCGCTTGCCAGTTCAATTGCTTTATTCATATTCTCGACACTCAGGTGTTCGCCGGTAAGACTTAAAAAATGTTTTGTACGACCCGTTATCGCCACTTCGCAAAGTTCTGCGTCAACAAATTTTATTGTATCGCCGATCAAATACCGCCATGCTCCGGAATTAGTACTCATCAACAAAGCGTACTCTTTTCCTTCTTCCACTTCGTGGATCATTTTTGTCTCCGGGTTTGGAATAACATTTCCATCGGTGTCAAAATTTTTATCATCAAATGGCACAAACTCAAAGAAGATATTATTATCAAGAATAAGCTTCATTCCTTTTGCGTGTTCTCTTGTTTTATACCCAATAAATCCTTCGCTTGATAAATAATTCTCGATATAAACAATTGGCTTTCCTAATAATTTTTCAAATCCTTTTTTATACGGCTCAAATGCAACACCACCATGAACAAAGAATCCGAGATTGGGCCATATCTCGTGAATGTTTTTCAATTTGTAATGCTCTATCACCATCTCCATACACATCTGGCACCATGCAGGTACACCAACAATATAACCGATGTCCCATTCACCGGCATGTTCAACTATTTCGTTTAGCTTTTCCTTCCAATCTTTCATTGCCGCAATTCTTCCGCCCGGTTTATAAAATGTCTGAAACCAGAATGGCCGTTTTTTAGCAAGTATGCCACTAAGATCGCCCGCATACCACCCCGCTTTTCCTTTTTGAAGATCAGTTGCGCCACCGATCATCAGGAAACCTTTTGTCATCGCGTTATAAGGAAGATTCTCATAACTAAAAAGTGTGATCAATTGTTTAACGTAATTGATGGTATTGCTTCGCAACATTTCCTTTGTAACTGGAATGTATTTACTCGCAGCCTCTGATGTGCCCGAGCTAAGTGCATAGTATTTTATTTTTCCAGGCCATGCAACATCAGGAACACCTTCGAGTGTTTTCTTCCACCACTCTGAATAAATTTTATTGTAATCATGAACAGGGACTAATTCCTGGAAACTTTTTCCAGGATGTTTGCTTAAAAGAATATCATCAAAACGATAGTGTTGACCAAACTCAGTAAACCTTGCCTTACGAAGCAATTTTTTTAAAACCCTGATCTGTTGTCGCCGCGGATCGTTTTGAGGAAGACGCAATGCCGCAGCGATCGCTTTAGGGATCTTTATGTCTATTATGTTGGCCATTAGGTGTTACTAAGTTACGATTGTTCAAAGGATTACGGCGAATATACAATGATGAGACGAATAGCAATTCGATATGTGGTTAGCGGAAAGGCAATGCAAGTATCGACATCATTTTTCGAATGCCTATTCCTGCGTGTAAAAATAATCTGTATAAGCTTGGTTTGTCATTGTAATGCTTTTTTACAAACAATTTCATGGCACCATAAAAGTCCTTTACGTATTTATAATTATAGGTTGTGCTGCCTCCTTTTAAATGTATAATACTGATCTTACCGAGGTAATAATTTATATACCCCAATTGACTTATGCGCAAACTGAGATCAATATCTTCTCCATACATAAAAAATCTTTCGTCAAATCCATCTACTTTTTCGAACACTTCTCTTTTAATCATCATAAAAGCGCCGGATAAAACATCAACAGGATTATTTTCGTTTTCCGGTAAATGACCCTGATAATATTTTGCAATTTTTTTTGAGCCGGGAAAAATTGCTGTTAATCCGAAGAGTTTATAAAATGATGTGGAAGGAGATGGCAGGCCACGTTTTGATTCTTTTAAAAACTTTCCTTTTTCATCCAACATTCGAAGACCAACTGCGCCAGCATCAGGATGTGTTTTAAAAAAAGTAATACAATCTGTCAAACATGTTTCTGATAAAACCGTATCCGGGTTAAGGAAAAGAATATAGTCGCCGGAAGAAATTTTAGATCCCTGGTTGCATGCTTTAGCAAAACCACGGTTTTCATTATTAAAAATAAATTTTATTCCCGGGAATTTTGATGGCAGATATTCTTTGACCCAATCCTTTGAATTATTGTCAATGATAATGATCTCACCATCTATTGTCTGCATAGCCTTTTGTACTGAAAACAAGCAATTTTCAAGTAACCCCATTGAATTATAACTCACAATAATTACAGACAGTTGCATAAATCTGCTTCAAATCTAAATTCTAATCCCGACATAATTGGAGACTATAATCAAAATCCGAAAGTTATCTTTGCCCATGCTTAAACAAACACTTCTAGAGGCAGTAATGGCAGGCGGAGCAGAACTAAAACGATTTTTTAATGGTGATTTCAAAATTTCTCAAAAAGAAGGAATAAACAACCCCGTAACCGAAGCTGATCATGCTTCTGAAGCAGCGATAATTAGTATTATAAAAAAGAATTTTCCGGACCACCAGGTTTTGGCTGAAGAAACGGGTGAACATACCCGTAATTCGAACTATAAATGGATAATAGATCCGATCGATGGCACCATCAACTTTGCACATGGCATTCCTCTTTGTTGTGTCGCTATTGCTATTGAAAAAGACAAGGAGATAATCATGTCTGCAGTATATGCCCCGATACTTAATGAATTATATTTTGCAGAAAAAGGAAAAGGTGCCACACTTAATGATAAAAAAATTTCTGTTAGCGGAAAAACTACAGTGCTTACATCAAATCTTGTAACGGGTTTTCCATATACCTATATAAACATGCCAAATGGCCCGTTGGAAGTTTTTAGTCGTTTAATAAGAAAAGGTATTCCTGTAAGAAGACTGGGCTCTGCTTGTATTGATCTTTGCTGGGTCGCCTGCGGCAGGTTTGATGGTTTTTATGAACATAAATTGGAAGCATGGGATAGCGCCGCGGGTTATTTAATGGTGGAGGAGGCCGGTGGAAAAGTAACAGACCATGAAGGAAAAAAATTTTCTCCCTATCAACACAGAATCATTGCTACAAATGGAAAGATCCATGATGAATTATTAGGTGTAGTAAAAAATGAAATTGAATTATGAGTGAACAAAGAACTGAAATATCATCTATCGGAGAGTTTGGTTTAATTGAACATTTAACCGACAATATTGAGTTACAAAACGCATCCTCCATTGTTGGTGTGGGTGATGATGCAGCTGTTATCGATCATTTTGGAAAACAAACCGTCATTACAACTGATTTATTGATCGAAGGAGTGCATTTTGATCTTATGTACACTCCTTTAAAACACCTGGGCTATAAAAGCGTTATAGTAAACCTGAGTGATATATACGCAATGAACGCCACGCCAACCCAGATCACGATGAGTGTTGGCATTAGTAACCGTTTTAGTTTAGAAGCGATCGATGAGTTTTATGAAGGCGTTTATGCTGCCTGTGAAAAATATGGAGTTGATCTGATTGGTGGCGATACTGCTTCATCACAAAAGGGATTTATAATTTCAGTAACAGCAATAGGAGAAGTAACGCCGGAAAAATTTGTAAAAAGAAGTACCGCACAAAAGGGAGATCTGCTTTGCGTAAGCGGAGATCTTGGAGGGGCTTATATTGGTTTGCTTTTTTTGGAGAGAGAAAAAAAGATCTTCATGGAAAATCCTTCTATTCAGCCTGATCTTGAAGGAGAATACTATGTTGTTGGCCGATTATTGAAACCAGAAGCAAGAAAGAATATTATTGAGTTCCTTGAAACACAGTCCATTACGCCTACTGCAATGATGGATATAAGCGATGGATTAAGCTCAGAGATCTTACACATTTGCAAACAAAGCAATTTGGGTTGTATTTTGTATGAGGAAAAGATCCCGGTAGCAGAAGAAACGAAAAATGCGGCATTCAAATTTGAAATAGATCCAACAGCCTGTGCTTTGAGTGGTGGTGAAGATTATGAATTATTATTTACCATCCCTCAATCTGATCATGATAAGATCGTTTTAAGTGAAGAAATTAGTGTGATCGGTTATATGACGGACGCTGTTGAAGGAGCGAAAATTATTACCAAAGGAAACAATACATACCCTATCACTGCGCAAGGCTGGGATGCATTGAAGAAATAATAAGTTGAATTCGTATATGAAAACACTGTTCAAAAAGCAATCTGGTAATTGGCAGGTAAACACTTCCCTCCGTAGAACAGGTATTTCTTTTTTATTTATTGTTTATTCCCTTTTATCAGTTATTATACTCGGCTCGTGTTCCGTTTCCAAATCTTCTTTCGCTCCTTCAAAAAAATATTCTCCCGAAGAATTAAACAAAGACTATTCGATCTTTCGTGGCGCATTGGAAGAATCACATCCCGGGATTTATTGGTACACTCCAAAAAATGAAATGGATAATTATTTTGATTGGGGCAAAAATCAATTAAAAGATTCGTTGAATGAAGAAGACTTCAGAAAGATATTAGCCTATGTTATTTCAAAAATCAATTGCGGTCATACTGTTACGAGAAGCTCGAAAGATTTCG
>JBIOVR010000273.1:0-3599 GCA_044867875.1 Chitinophagaceae bacterium | reverse complement strand
AATTTTATTGGTTAGCGATGATGATGCCTTTAATCGACTCTATGAATTTCTTGGACAAGAGTATATCAATAATACGTTGCACAAAATGGGTTATAAAGAAGTGCAAATTGTTCATCGCCTCGATATTAGTTTATCAGAGGATGAGAACAGGCATACAAATCCAGTCAGATTTTTTGATGCTAGCAGTAAGCTCATTTATGAAAAACCTTTGGAAACAAGCAAACTTCTTTATGCAGAACGAAATACAAAAATGGGAAGTGGTTTTTACCGGGATAACCAGCTTATCAATGAACCATTTGATTTTTCAAAAAAGAACAGGATGTCATTAACAACGTTGCACAGTATTGTTCGGAGCGTTATGTTTCCGGAAATGGTTTCAAAGCAACAACGATTCAATCTTACAAAAGATGATTATGATTTTTTAAGAAAATACATGTCAATGACCCCGCTTGAATCCAAATTTCCTTTTTATGACAGGGAAAACTATTGGGATGACTATGTGAAATTTTTAATGTACGGTGCTGAAAAGACTCCAATGAAAGAAGGCATCAGGATCTTTAATAAGGTAGGCGATGCTTATGGGTTTTTGATAGACGCTGCTTATATCGCCGACTTTAATAATAATGTTGAATTTATGTTGAGTGCCGTCATTCACTGCAATAGTGATGGCATTTTCAATGACGATAAGTATGATTATGATGAAGTTGGTTTTCCATTTATGAAACATCTTGGGGAGGTGATCTACGATCATGAATTAAAAAGAAAAAAGAATCGGGTTCCTGACCTCAGTAAATTTCGATTTAATTATATGCAGTAAACACGTGTTAGTCCTAGAAATAAGTATTTTTGATTTTTAAATAAACTATTAATGCAAGCAATCGTAGAACCCGTGCAACTATCCTCTTTATTAGATCGTTTTGCCGAACCGGAAACATTAAAGATGGCCAAACTCGGCCGCGAACTCAGAGCAAAAGGTATTGATATTATTGATCTTAGTTTGGGTGAACCCGACTTTGATACACCACAGCATATTAAAGACGCTGCAAAAAAAGCGATCGATGATAACTGGAGTCATTATCCACCGGTTGCTGGTTATCCTGACCTGCGTGAAGCAATTTGCCAGAAATTTAAACGAGATAATAATCTTGATTATAAACCAGAGAATATTGTTGTTTCTACCGGAGCAAAACAAAGTCTTGCCAATGCAATTCTTGCGTTGGTTGATGTTGGGGATGAAGTGATCATTCCTGCACCATTTTGGGTTACTTATTCTGAATTGGTAAAAATTGCAGGAGGTGTTCCTGTTATAGTAAGGTCAGCGATCGAAAACAACTATAAGATCACTGCGCAGCAATTGGAAGAAAGTATCACAGAAAGATCAAAAGTGCTTTTGTTTTCTTCTCCCTGTAACCCAAGTGGCTCAGTGTATTCAAAAGAAGAATTGAAAGAATTGGCTGCTGTGTTGGAAAATCATCCAGGCATTTCTATTATTTCCGATGAAATATATGAGTACATAAATTTTGTTGGACATCATGAAAGCATTGCACAATTTGAAAATGTAAAGGAGAGAGTGGTTATCATAAATGGATTGAGTAAAGGATTTGCAATGACAGGTTATCGGCTTGGTTATATTGCAGCGAATCCGATCGTTGCAAAGGGTTGTGAAAAAATTCAGGGACAATTTACCAGCGGTGCAAATGCAATAACTCAACGTGCAGCTATTATGGCGTTAACTACTGATCTGCGTCCGTCAATAGAAATGACGAAAGAATTTACTCGTCGCCGCAAACGTATTCTTGAATTATTGAAAGACATCCCGGGTGCACATAGCGCTGAACCTGATGGTGCGTTTTATATTTTCCCTGTAGTAAAAGCGTTTTTTGGAAGATCTAATGGAGAAAATATGATCAAAGACGCTGACGATCTTTGTATGTATTTACTCAATACTGCAAACGTTTCTACCGTAACAGGTCGTGCATTTGGCGAGCCCGATTGTATTCGTATTTCATTTGCAAATAGTATGGAAAAGATCGAAACTGCGATGGCGAGGATCAAGGATGCATTCGGAAAACTGAAGTGACAAGGATATTAATTGAAGCCAGCCAATTTTAATAACTCTATATAGCGGGGATCTTTTATTAGAGATTTTAACATTGGCTCAAATTTCAGCCATAGAAAATCCAGGTCACGCATTTCATAACTTTTTTTCAATAGGCGGAAGGCATCATCGGTTTTTCCAATAAAAGCATAGGCAACTGCGGTATAAAAGGCATTGTTGGGTTTGCCCGATTTGATATAATCTTCCAGTTCATTAAATATTTGCTTTGCTTTTTCGGTTTCACCATCCTTATAATATGCGATAGCCAGCCAACTTAAAATCGCTCCTCTGCGCACATTGAATTTTTGTAATCCTTCTTCAAGTGTAGCGATCGCTTTTTTATAGTCACCGATGAGATCATAGATCCATCCTAGCCGTGAATAAGCGAGAATATGATTGTGGTTTAAGATCGATCTTATCAACAATAGGATAGCTTTTTCGGTTTTATTTTCAAAGTATAATAACATTCCGTGAAGAGGAGTTAGCCAAATATCGTTTGGCGAAACAGCAAGACCTTTTTGCAACCAATACCCTGCCTTTTCAAAATTGCCTGAATAAAGATTTAAAAACACATTTCCCCTGATGCACAACACATCTGACGGATCGATGTTGTGTGCTATCGTAAATTCTTTTGCTGCCACTTTTATGTCCCACTCAAACCACAGCCTGGTCCAGCCAAGGTTTGTGTGAATAAAAGCAAGATTGGAGTCTATCTGCAAAGCTTTTATTAATAGAGGCATTACTTTTTCGAGCACCTGAGTTCTGCCTATTGCCCCAAGGTATCCGAGAGTAACATAACAATTCGCTTTTCCTGCTAATGCAGGCGCATAATCAGGTTCAGCTTCTAATGCTTTTTCAAAAAGCTGGATCGCTTTTGGGATTTCTTTATAATCTATTTTTTGAAGTATATACATCCCTTGCAGAAAAAGCTGGTGAACATGGGGATTTACCCGGGCTGGTTGTCGTAATTTTTTCTTTTCAGAAGCATTCAGGATCGCTTTCAAACTATTGGCTACTTTCTGAGCCATTTCACTATAGATAAAATTTATCTCGCTAAAATCTTTTTTAAACCTGAATGGTTTTAATATTTCTCCTGTTTTTGAATTTATGAGATTTGAATTTATTAATATATCAGTACCAAGTTTTTGAACATTACCTTCCACAAAATTTGCAACATTAAGTTCTTCCGCTATTTCGTCAAAATTCATGCTTACATTTTTGTATTGTTTCATTGCGGTTGATGATTTTACTTTAAGATCAGATATTCCAGCTATTGCACTTGTCAATTCTTCGGTAAATCCGTCACTTAACCACTCAATGCTTGAGTCATTACTGATATTGCGAAATGGAAGAACAGCGATTGATTTATAATTGAGACGGGGTTTTTGACTTCCACGTGTAGTACCAGATCTAACTTTCTTTGCTTTTCCTTTTAATGAACTCGGACCGGGAACCACTAATTTTTCATTTGCAATTGCGAATACCTCCACAACTCGTTCAA
>JBIOVR010000272.1:0-6248 GCA_044867875.1 Chitinophagaceae bacterium | reverse complement strand
AGTCAATAGCTGTACTTTTTGTCAACTGAACGATAGCTCCTTTTGTCATTCCATAAACAGAACTGCTAGCTTTACCCACAGAGCTTTGATCTGAACCCATTAGTAAAATGCTGCCCTTACCTTGTGTCTTCATGAAGGGTAAAACATATTTTACCGTATAAAAAGTACCACGGATATTGATCGCCAATAAATTTTCAAATTCTTCATCAGTTGTTTCTTCCATTGTTGCAAATAAATGAATGCCAGCATTCGCAAAAAGCATGTCTATTTTTTTTTCCTTTTCATGAACTTTTGCCAGCGCTTTTTTGATATCTTCTTTTATACGAACATCACATTTTATAAAAAGCGGATCGCCAGTGTCCTGGATATCGAGATTATAAACAATAGTTCCGCGACTCTGTAAAAGTTCGCGGGTTGCTTTGCCGATCCCGGTGCTGGCTCCGGTTATTACAGCCACTTTATTTTTCCAATCCATGGTTTTGATTTTTGCTCATTAAAGCTAAATAAATACCGTCAGCCATTATTTGAAAAAATGACCCAAAAAAAAAATTACCTTTTATGTCCGATTCGATACAAGTGGTTCGTCATAATGCCAAACAAGATTTTAAAACTTAAAAACTATTACAATGGAAAAGTTTATGTTCATTTTTGAAGGCACACAGCCAGGAAATCTTAGTCCCGCACTTATGCAGGAACATATGGGAAAATGGATGGCCTGGATCGATAAATTGAAAGCAGCCAATCAATATGTGGCTGGGGAACCTTTATTACCCGGCGGAAAATTAGTAAGTGGTGCAAAAGGAAAATCCGTCACTGATGGTCCTTACACAGAAGGCAAAGAAGTAGTTGGGGGTTTCTTTGTTATTAATGCAAAAGATATAGACGAAGCTGTTGAACTTGCAAAGGGCTGTCCTGATCTTGAACAAGGAAGCAAAGTGCAGGTAAGGCAGGTAATGAAAGTTGAAGTTGGTCAGCCTGCATAATACGAATGGACCAAAATAGAAACATCAATCAACTCGTCGATCATCTTTTCCGGCATGAGTCGGGAAGGATGATCGCTGTTTTGTCAAGATTATTAGGTTTACAAAATATTGAGATCGCACAAGACATTGTTCAGGATACACTGCTGCAGGCAATGAGTACATGGAGTTATAAATCGATCCCGGATAATCCTTCAGCATGGTTGTATCGCGTTGCAAAAAATAAAGCAATCGATTTTTTAAGAAGAGAAAAAAAATTCAAGGAAGTAAGTCCTCAATACAGTTATTTACTTCAATCAGAATATACCCTTGCTTCAACCGTTAATAATTTGTTTTTGGAAAATGAGATAGAGGATAGTCAACTAAGAATGATGTTTGCATGCTGTCATCCTTCAATACAGGAAGAATCGCAGATCGCTTTAACATTAAAAACACTTTGTGGTTTAAGTGTAAACGAAATTTCAAACGCATTTTTAACAACAGAAGAAACAATTGCCAAAAGAATTTACAGGGCGAAAGAAAAGATAAAGACAGAAAAGATAGAATTGGAAGTTCCTCAAAACGATGAGCTATCGATAAGAATCGATACAGTTTTAAAATCACTTTATCTTTTATTTAATGAAGGATACAAATCTTCGAACCCTGATAAACTGATCCGCGAAGATCTTTGCGAGGAAGCAATGCGTTTATGTTTTATACTAACGCAAAACTCGTTAACCGCTTTGCCCCGAACCAAAGCTCTATTGGCACTTATGTGTTTCCAGGCATCAAGGCTCGATGCAAGACTTGACGATAAGAGCAAAATCATATTATTGAAACACCAGGACAGGAGCAAGTGGAATCGATCTTTAATAAGTAAAGGCTTTGAATTAATGGAAGAATCAACAGAGCCATTTGAAGTCTGTGGATACCATTTTGAAGCAGCCATTGCATCCCAACATGCTGCTGCAAGATCATTTGAACAAACGAATTGGAAAGTATTTATCATTTATATGAAATGCTTTATCAACTGCAGCCCAACCCTATTGTTGCCATGAATAAGGCAATTGCATCTTCGTATGCAGTCAGTAAACAGAATGCATTAAAAGAATTGCAGGAAATAAAAGGGTTAGAAGATCATCATCTTTATTACGTCTCTATCGGCGAGATCTATTTTGATCTTGAAAACAAACCCGAGGCAAAGAAATTTTTTGAAAAGGCGCTGGAGTTAACCTCTTCCGGATATGACCAACAATTATTAATAAATAGGATCAGCAGTTGCTGAACTGTGTAAAAATTTCCCCTTTAATTATCCTATATTATTCATTTATTAAGGCATTCCTTTTGCAGTATTGATAGGCATGAAAAAAATAATACTCGCCTTACCATTTCTTGCGATCCTTTTTTCCTGTGTTGACATGGGAACCAGTGAAAATGAAAAAACAACTACTAAAGAAGAAAAAAACATCAGCAAAATTGATGTAAGCATTACTCCCTCCAATTCCTACAGTAATCTTTTCTTAGACAGCACAGCTTTAGAAAATTTTATTAGGCAAAATAAAATTCCAGATTCAATAGGGCGACGCTTAGAAAGTTTTTATAATACCCGCAATTACCAGTTTGCCTGGTTTAGCCGTGATGGATTAACAGAACAGGCTCGTGGTTTTTGGAACCTGCATGATTATGTGACCACTTATGAGGACGATTCCTCTTTAAAAGATAAAAAGTTGCAGAAAAAAATGGACAGGTTTATTGCCGAAGATGAGCTTTCTGTAAGTGCTTCTGATAAAAATTATGTTAATACCGAACTTACCCTCACGCAACATTTTATAATGTATATGCTTTCTAATTTTGAGAAAGGTTATGTGAAGAGAAAAGAAATGGAGCGATTCATTCCCCGGAAAAAAGAAGATCCGATAGCTTTAGCTGATTCATTGGTGAATAAAAAACATAAGGACGATAAATATTTTGAAGATGTAAATGAATCCTATAAAGGTTTGAAGGATCAGTTAGGCAACTATTTAACAATAGCAAAAAATGGTGGATGGCCACAAATAAATACAGTTAAAAAACCTTTGAAAAAAGGTATAACCTCTCCCGATATTGCTATTATCAAAAAAAGATTGATGATAAGCGGCGATCTTTCTGTCAATGATACCAGCCAGGTATTTAATGATACATTGGTAACTGCGGTAAAGAATTTCCAGGCTCGTCATGGGTTTAGCGAAACAGGGTTCATCAGTGATTCGTTGATAAAAGAAATGAATGTTCCGGTTACAAAAAGAGTTGAACAATTATTGATGAACATGGATCGTATGCGCTGGCTAGCAAACAATCCTTCTGGAAATCTCATTGTGGTAAACATTCCTGAATTTGTATTGCATGTATACGAAGGCAAACAAAAAGCATTTGATATTGATGTGGTAGTTGGAAAGGAAGGACATAATACAATGATGTTTAACGGGGATTTAAACCAAGTGGTATTTAGTCCTTACTGGAATGTTCCTCCAAGCATTGTTGCGAAAGAAATTCTCCCGGCAATAGAAAAAAATCCCAATTATATAGCCAAAGAAAATATGGAGATAACAGGAAATGATGATGGACTTCCTGTGGTTCGTCAAAAACCCGGAGCGGGGAATGCTTTGGGTAAAGTGAAATTTTTATTTCCAAATAGTTTTAATATTTATTTCCATGACACTCCTGCAAAAAGCTTATTCGAAAAAGATAAACGGGCATACAGTCATGGTTGCATTCGCTTAAGAGAGCCTGAAAAATTTGCTAACTATGTTTTACGTAACCAACCTGAATGGACGCCTGAAAAAATAAGTGAAGCAATGAACAGTGGGGATGAGAAATATGTTAAAGTAAAGGACCCCATTCCCGTTGTCATAACCTATTATACTGCCTGGGTAGATGAAAATGGTCGACTGAATTTCAGAGAAGATATTTATGGACATGATGCAAGATTAGCAGAGAAAATGTTTAATAAATAAGCTGTAATTCCGTGAAAAATTCTTCCCTATTTTTGCCAGATGCAACTGGTTGAAGTTACCAATTCAAGTCTTGCCAAAGAATTTCTACTTGTTAATGTTGAGCTCAACAAAAATAACCCTGCCTATATCCGTCCGTTAGACAAAGACATCAATGAGGTTTTTGATCCGAAGAAAAATAAAACCTTCCGATCCGGCGAAGTGATAAGGTGGATATTAAAAGACGATGAAGGAAAATTCATTGGCCGTATTGCTGCATTTACAAATAAAAAATATAAAAATAAAGGCGATGATGTTCCGGTTGGAGGCATTGGTTTTTTTGATTCCATTAATGACCAGGTTGCCGCTGACAGGCTTTTTGATGTAGCAAAACATTGGCTGATGCAAAAAGGAATGCAGGCAATGGATGGTCCGGTCAATTTTGGAGAAAGGGATCGTTGGTGGGGATTGGTTGTAAAAGGAAATGATCTTTCTCCAATGTATTGCATGAATTTTAATCCTCCTTATTACCAGCAGCTATTTGAAAATTATGGTTTCAAAAATTACTTTAACCAGATATGTTTCGCAATGAATGCTGATAAACTTCTTCAGCAGAAGTTTTATGATCGGCATGATGAATGTGCAAAGGACCCCAATTACAGTTCAGCATATATTAAGAAAAATCAGTTGGAAAAGTTCGCAAAAGATTTTGCAATAGTTTATAATAAAGCCTGGGCAGGTCATGGTGGATTAAAACAACTTGAAGAAAGAGTAGTGTTAAAAATGTTTAAAAGCATGAAACCGGTTTTGGATGAACGAATCTGCTGGTTTGCATATTATAAAAATGAGCCGATCGGAATTTGGATCAATCTTCCTGACCTGAATCAATGGTTTAAATATTTGAATGGAAATTTTGATCTTTTTCATAAGCTAAAATTCCTTTGGGTAAAGGCAACTAAGAAAAATAGAAAATTTACAGGACTTGTTTTTGGTGTTGTTCCGGAATTCCAGGGAAAAGGTGTTGATAGTTATATGATAATTGAAGGGGCAAAATTGATACAAAAATTGAAGATGGAAAATGGAAAATATATTTTAGGTGAGCCCATTTATGACTACTATGAAATGCAATGGATAGGCGAATTTAATCCTAAAATGATAAATGTATCCGAAGCCCTGGGTACATATCGCAATCGCATACTTACGACCTACCGTTATTTGTTTGATCAAACAAAAGAATTTAAACGACACCCCATTCTGCACTAAGCCGGGTGCCTGGAATCAACAAACGGATGTGCAAAAACAAATATCGCAGCATCCAAAACTTCTTTATTATTGCAGTCCCTGAAGTCGGGTTTTATATCTCAGATTTTCAGTCATTCTTATTATGGATAAATTCGTTGTTTCAGCAAGAAAATACAGACCACAAACTTTTGATACGGTAGTTGGCCAATCGCATATTACGACCACACTTAAAAATGCGATTAAACATAACCAACTTGCCCATGCATTCCTTTTTTGCGGCCCGAGAGGTGTTGGTAAAACAACCTGTGCCCGTATTCTCGCTAAAACAATTAACTGTGAGCATCAAACAAAAGATGGGGAGGCTTGTAACAAATGTCAATCATGTATTTCTTTTAATGAAGGAACATCCATGAACATTCATGAGCTTGATGCGGCCAGTAATAATTCAGTTGATGATATCAGGACATTGGTTGACCAGGTTCGTTTTGCACCACAAGCAGGTAAGTACAAAGTATATATCATTGATGAGGTTCACATGTTAAGCTCTTCGGCATTCAATGCATTTTTGAAAACATTGGAGGAACCCCCGCCCTATGCAATTTTTATTTTAGCAACAACTGAGAAACATAAGATCCTTCCAACAATTTTAAGTCGCTGCCAGATATTTGATTTCAAACGGATCACCAATAACGATACAGTAGTTCATCTGCAGGAGATCTGTGAGAAGGAAGAAATTAAAGCAGAGAAAGCAGCTTTACAGGTTATAGCTCAAAAAAGCGAAGGTTGTATGCGCGATGCTCTCAGCATCATGGATAAAATTGTGAGTTTTACAAATGGCAAGTTGACTTACCAAAACACACTTGAACATCTTAATATTCTCGATGCTGATTATTATTTCAAGCTGATGGAATGCATGTTAAAGCAAGATCTTTCCGGCGCCATGTTATTATATGATGACATTAATAAAAAAGGATTTGAAGGGGACCTTGTATTAAACGGCTTTGCAGAATTTATTCGTAACCTGCTTGTTTGTAAAGATGAAAAGGTTGCCGTGTTGTTAGAAGCAGTAGAAAGTTTT
>JBIOVR010000271.1:0-2609 GCA_044867875.1 Chitinophagaceae bacterium | reverse complement strand
GCATGCGATCCGGCGTCGCCACCAGCAGATCGGCCTGCGACAGCTCAAGCTGGAAGGACAACTCGTTGGGCCGGACGTCGGGATTGATCGGAACGATCGAAACGCCCAGCGCATTCAGCGCGAGCCAGTGCAGGAAGAAGACTGGACGATTTTCGAGCAGCAAGGCGACCCGCGCACCGCGTCCATAGCCGGCAGCCGCATATTCGGTGCGCAGCCGGTCCACCTCGGTCTTGAACGCCCCGTATTCGATCCTGAATCCTTCCGGCGCGTAGGGAATAGTATTTGCTTCATAAACTAGTTTAACAATATCTCTTCCAGGGTTTAACAATACTTCTTTACAGGTTATAGGTAAATTCTTTGAATCTATCTTTTTTTTGGTAATCATTGTATGCATCCAAGACCTCCTCCTTTTTCATCTTGTACAATAATTTCTCAGTTGTAATAATCTCGCGAGCTTCTTTAATGATTTGATCGCCTTCTTCCATAGACATAATCCCGTCTGAAATCAATTCTTCTATTCCAAAAATTAATTCCATCCTGTTAAGAGAAATCCGTGCATCAAATTGGCCTGCTTTTATCAATTTTTTGACGCTGGTCGGAGTAAAGTCGGTAACTTTGCCAAATGTTGCTTCAGGCGTTTCAAGTCTATCAATCCTCCATACTTTTGATATTCTTGGTTTTCCTAAAAAGAGATCTCTGTTGGTTGTAAATTTATACTCATTTACCCTCCCAATTGTCTTGGCTTTTTTATTAAGGATCTCATTGACTTCGTTGAAAAGACCTTTGGATCTTGCGAGATCTATTAGATCTCTAGTCATGTTCACAAAGTCGGTAAAAGCATAGGCTACCTGCTCATCGTATGAGGTTCTATCATGAAAAAAGATATCATTTTCTCTATCATCCACAAGGTCCTTCTCAATAGGGATATCTTTAGGTGTAAGAGGATGCAAGTTGACTATAAAGACTTCAAGCTCAGGAGTACGGGCTATCAATTCACTGCAATTTTCATTCTCTTTCTTTTTCTGTTCTATTTGTATAAGCTCTATCCAATAATTTTTATGTGCTGTTAACAGCTCCCTTAATGGAGTATTACTAAGATAACCACCATCCCATAGTTGGCGGTAGGTTCCAGAATTAAAATCCTCAATATGGGGATGATCAATAGCATATTTACCCAAAGCACTCGCTAGCACCTGGTCTATCCCTATTCCATCATAGAAAATCAAATGTCTATTTTCAGAGTTTCCATATTCAGAATACCATCTACCTTTTTCATTATTTTTATTTTTATTCTGCTCTTTTTTATCTAAATTTGCATTACCATTAGTAGCCATCTTATCCATGGACATGACATCTAGTTCATAATTTTTGATCGGTGCCTCATGCAGTTTCTCATAACTATCAAAGACTACTGTAGAGCTAAAGTCTTGAATATCAACGCTTGTGAGTAAAAGCCTTGGTTGTCCCTCTTCAAGTCGGGTTTTTATGGGAAAGTCTACAAACTTGGATAAATAATTTTTTAATGGTGCAAAATCGTATTTCCACCATGGTAAAAAATCAGTAAAAGGATTTAGGAATTTTGAACCCATATGAGGAACAGATCTAAACATGTTTGGAACACCACGCGGAGTAAACGCAAATTCAAAAATGGACCAAAATCTCCTGGCATTTTCTGTATCGGCTAAATCTGGATTGAATATTCTCATATATTCCCAGGTGGATCGAACAAATGAATTCGTGTGAAACAAACTGTCGGCTATTGAAGAACACATAAGACCATCCCAGAATTCTAAAAGTGTATCATCAGAACCCTCCCAACTATTATTCTTTAGATAATGACCCATCAAAACACTGGAGTTTATGGCACCTATTGAAGTCCCTGCTACAATATCGAATAATTGTCCATCCAAACTCTCCTTCCTGGCTTTCTTGTAGATTTGTTGATAAGTACCAACTTCGTATGCACCTAGTGCGCCCCCACCTTGAAAAACAAGAGCTCTCATAATAATTAGCCTCATTTTCTGATATTTATAACATTTTCCAACGGAGCTTTTTCACTAAATCCACTAGTGAAGTAATTTTTCTTTATTTTGATGTGTGTATAAATCGCAGTAATATAATTATATGGAAGTTAGTAGAAAAAAAGAAAAAAATTAACTCTGTGCAGCTGCATTGCTACCAGAGTTCTCTTGATTTTGGACGTTGATGTTGTTACCAGAGCCTATTGTATCTGCACCAGATACTACTTGGCTGTTTTGGCTAGAGGATTGAGATTGGCTGATGCTTTGGTCTGCAGAGTTTCCACCATTTCCATCACCATCATCATTATCTTGTGCTAATGCATTGTTTCCTGTATTCTTTTGGTGTTGGAAGCTAACGTTATTGCATGATAGGAAAGTAGTTCCACCAGAAGCACACAAGGCATTTTGAACTGAAGCTTGTGATTGAGATATTGATTGCTGTGCATGATTGCCTTTTTTCTTTTTGGTTGCAAAAGCATCATCCATAGCCACAATGGGACTTGCGAAAAGAGCTAATGCGACCACTATTGCGATTGATGCTGTAATAAAGTATTTTTTTGTTTTTGTTCTGAATATTTTTTGTTTTTT
>JBIOVR010000270.1:0-2053 GCA_044867875.1 Chitinophagaceae bacterium | reverse complement strand
TGTCATGTTCAACCACTGATACTGTGATAGTTCCGGCGACCATTCAAACTTCTTTTAGTACTAAATATCCAAGTGCTACTAAAGTGATGTGGTATCAATACACTCCTGATAAAACAATGCCGGCAGATCCTACGGTATGGTACTATGGACTGGATGATAAAGACTACTATGTAACTTTTAATTGGGATAACTCTGATTACATAGCATGGTATGATAATGGAAATTGGATCCGGTCTTCTCAAAGAATTGACAATATCGATCTTCCTGCCGATGTAATGAGAGCGATCAACACACAATATCCAGGCTATACAATAACTGATGTGGATATGGAACGTGACAACAAGCAAGAGTTATATGAAGTAAAACTTGCAAAAGGTGACAGCAAGTGGAATGTTCATTATACGCCAACTGGTACTGTATCAAGAAAGAAAGAAAGACATTTGACCAAATATGATCCTCAGGCTGAAATGACGACCGATTTCACAACACGTTTTCCAAATACAACGGACGTTGTGTGGTATCGCTATGATCCCGAAGCAAGAGTTGAAGTTTATCCAACTGATTGGGATTATAATATGGATGCCAGCGATTACGAAGTAAAATTTAAAATGGATGGCACTGAATATTCTGCATGGTATGATAATGGTAAATGGGTGCGTACTGAATCGATGACCATGAATACAAACACAACAAAGCTCCCTGCAAACATTAATGACCTGCTGAAAACACAATACAGCGGTTATACCGTTAAAGATGTGGAAACAGAACAAAGCAGCACCCGTACAGTTTATGAAATAGAATTAGCAAAAGGAAATGAAAAATGCAAAGTATTCTATACTGCAGAAGGAGCGATCATTAAGAAAAAATGCAGAACTGTATAATAACGATTTCGAATCACAAACAAGGATTCAAACAAAAAGAATGAACCCAAATGGGTTCATTCTTTCTTTATACCCAAAATAGATTTTTATAATTCAAGCAATGTCTTCACCGGATCTTTCCCAAAAAGAAGCTGATCAGGATTCTCTAACAATTCTTTTACTCTAACAAGGAAACTTACTGATTCACGACCATCAATGATCCGATGATCGTAGCTAAGCGCAACATACATCATCGGCTTTATTACAACCTGACCATTTACTGCAATTGGTCTTTCTTCTATTTTATGCATTCCAAGAATTGCGCTTTGGGGAATATTAATAATGGGTGTGCTTAGTAAAGAACCGAACACTCCCCCATTTGTAATGGTGAATGTTCCGCCTGTAAGGTCTTCTGCTGTCAGCTTACTGTCTCTTGCTTTACCAGCAACTTCTATTACTTTCTTTTCAATGTCCGCCATGCTTAAACTTTCAGCATTGCGAATAACCGGAACCGTCAATCCTCTTGGAGTAGAAACTGCAATAGACACATCACAGTAATCATGGTAAACAATATTGTCACCATCAATGTATGCATTCACAGATGGCCATTCCTGCAAAGCATAACAACATGCTTTTACAAAAAAGCTCATGAAGCCAAGACCAACGCCGTGTATCTCTTTGAACTTATCCTTGTATTTATTTCTAATGTCCATTACAGGCTGCATGTTCACTTCATTAAAAGTAGTGAGCATTGCAGTTGTATTCTTCGCTTCAACTAATCTGCGTGAGATCGTTTTCCGAAGATTACTCATCTTTTCCGGCTTTTCATTTCTTGAAAATGATTCAGCGCTGGGTCTGCGACCAGGATTACTTAATGCAGCAAGAACATCTTCTTTTAAGATTTTTCCTTCCGGGCCTGATGGAGTAATTTTTTTCAGGTCAACTTTTTTATCTGCGATCATTGCTGCTGCAACAGGAGACGCTTTCACGTCGATAGCTTCATGTTTCCCTTCCGGCAAAATAACTGCTGGTTCTGCCTCTATTTTTTCTTCGTTCTTAGTTTCTGTCTTTGACTTTTTCTTTTCCTCTGACTTTTCAGCTTTGACCTCTGATTTTTTTTCAGCAGCAGGTTTTCCGTTTGAAGGTTTTGAAGCTTTTTCATCAATGCTTGCCAGCTTATCACCTATCTTAAT
>JBIOVR010000269.1:0-3735 GCA_044867875.1 Chitinophagaceae bacterium | reverse complement strand
CGTCATTAGCACAACAATTGTACTATAGCCGGAATTATTCTTCATATTTTAAAACAACGTATAAACAAATGGAGCAAGAGCTGATCCGCCGGCAAAAACAATTAATAATCCTATTATCAGCAAAATAACAATCATTGGAACCAGCCACCATTTTTTCCTGGTCTTTATGAACAACCAAAGATCTTTTAAAAATTCTATCATGTTCATTCTAGTTTTAGTAAAGGCTGCTGAAGTTTATCAAAAACAAAATTACTGATAATTAAGAAATCCATTCCCGTTTGCATAAAGCATTTATAGGCATCCTCAGGGCTGTTCACAATCGGTTCATCCCGGACATTGAAACTTGTATTAACCATCACAGCATAACCGGTTTGCTTTTTAAAAGCCTGTAATAACTTCCATAAACGATAATTTGTTTCCTTATGAACCGTTTGTATTCTTGCAGAATAGTCAACGTGAGTTATGGCAGGTAAATCACTTTTGACAAAGCGGAGTTTTTCATACATGTCACCAGGATTCATTTTGTCAGGATAATCGTACCGACGGTTTTTCTGAACTCCTTTTGTCAGAAGCATATATGGCGAAGGATGTTCGATTTTAAAATAAAGATTCACATCTTCTGCTGTTACCACAGGGGCAAACGGTCGAAAGCTTTCCCGGAATTTAATTTTAATATTTAGTTTCTGTTGCATTTCAGGATCCCGGGCATCGGCTAATATACTTCTTGCGCCAAGAGCTCTTGGTCCGAATTCTGTGCGACCCTGATGCCAACCTATTACATTTCCTTCGGAGATCAGGAATGCGGCCTTTGACAATAACTCGCATTCTTCATTATAATAATCAAATGGAGCATTATACTTTCTGGCCATTTCTTTAATGTCCAGATCAGAATATTCTTTACCCAAAAAGGCTCCTTGCATGAGATCAAGGGTATCAGTAGTTGATTTTCTTTCCTGGTTGTAATAAATATAATAAGCAGCATAAGCTGCGCCTAAAGCTCCGCCTGCATCACCTGCGGCTGGTTGTATAAATATCTGGTCAAAAAGTTTTAGATCATCAAGTTTACCATTTGCAACACAATTCAAAGCCACTCCGCCTGCAAGACACAGATTGTTCGATTGTGTTAATTGCTTTGCCGTTCGGGCCATAAGTATTATTATTTCTTCTGTAACGAACTGGATGGCAAAAGCCAGATCGCAATGATGCTGCCCAATCGTATCTTCCGGTTCTCTTTTTTCTATTCCAAATAATTCTTTCCATCTTTCATTATTTGTCATATGTAGCCCAGTGCAGTAATCGAAATATTGTTGCTCTAGAAAAAAAGAACCATCTTCTTTTATATCAACCAGTTTTGTTTTAATTGTGTGAATATATTTTTTTACTGTTTCTGATTCTCTGTTTCCGTAAGAGGCTAATCCCATAAGTTTATATTCATCCGAGTTTACCTTAAATCCGCAGTAATAGGTAAAAGCTGAATAGAGCAATCCTAAAGAATGTGGGAAGTTTAATTGTTTAAGTATTTTTATTTTGTTGCCATTTCCTTTACAAATTGAAGCGGTGGCCCATTCTCCTACACCGTCAAGAGTTATTATGGCTGCATCTTCAAACACAGAAGGATAAAAAGCACTGGCTGCATGTGATAAATGGTGTTCCGGAAACAACAATTTTACTTTTCGCTTATCAAATGGTTCAATTTCTTCCAGCGATTCAAAAATGATCTTTTTCAGGAAAAGTTTTTCTTTGATCCATACGGGCATAGAGGTGATAAATGAACTTAATCCTTTTGGTGCAAACGCATAATAGGTTTCCAGCAATCTTTCAAATTTCAAAAAAGGTTTATCGTAAAAGGCAACTGCATCCAATTCTTTAATGGCTCTCCCCGCACATTGCAGGCAGAATCGAATGGCGTTTACTGGGAAGGCAGCATCATTTTTTATACGAGTAAATCTTTCTTCCTGGGCTGCGGCAATTATTTTGCCATCCTGGATTATCGCTGCAGCAGAGTCATGATAAAATGCAGAAATCCCCAGTATTGTCATATAGTTGTGGCTTTATACTTTCTCACAGAATGTATTTATTGCTTGCTGAAATTAAGGATTCTGAAAATATAAGATTGCAGAATTTAAATGGGCCTTTTGTTTGTTATAATGTCGGCAATATAACTGGCTAAATATTCATTCGCATCTGGTGTAAGGTGACAATAGTCAAGAAATATTTGTTCTTTCAGAGAATGCATGTCTTGCAACAACTGGATAGTGCTTTTATTTTTTGCAAGCGAATCATACAAAGAATATATTTTTCTATAATAAGAATTAAAGACCGGATTATTGGAACTGTAACAATAATAATTAAATAATGCTTTTTCGGTTGTGTTCATTACAGTTGCATCTCGCAATGACAAATGAGGCTGTATAAGCAAAAGATGATGTTGATTGGCATTGCTCAAAATAGTATCAAATTTATTCAGATAATAATAAAATGTATCAGTCATTTTTTGGGCAAAGAAGCTGTCAGTTGCGTACAATAATGATTGATCTTTTACTGCTGACCATTTTAACTTGGCAGGAAAATCCGTTTCTTTATTTTTTTTAATTCTTCTACTTAGTTTGAAATGATATAGCGATTGTTTTATTTGATTGATAAAAGCAGAATGTGAGGTGAAAGGAATAACATACTTAAGCGGAAATTTAAAAGTCTGATTATCCTTCCAATCCCTGCTTATCAAATTCCATACAGATGAATCTTCACTCGTGAAGACTGGTTCATTATTTCCATCTAACGACACTATCCAGTCTGCTTTATATTTAGTGTTGAGTTTTTGATAACGTTTTATTACCTGGGAGATGCAATAAGCAGAATTAGCAGCATTAAAAACTTTTACCCGTTTTGAGGGCATAGCTAGCTGGAGTTTTTTTTCAAGTATCGAAGCGATGGTTTGTTTAGCAGGGTAATCTTCAGCGCCGGTTATATCAAGCCATTCTCCATTTTTGTTCGATCCCATTCCCTCCATCGCTGAGCCCCCTAACAGAAAAACCCAAAAATCATTCTCTTTCTTTTCAGGCATAAATACTTCGCCGGGTTCCGATTTCATTCCTACTTCAGTGTACTGGTGCTTTTTTTCAAAATCGAGATAGAACGGGCGGTTCATAAATATAAGCCCGGTATCACTTTTCTGAATAGTGTTACCCTGCGTATAAACGGAAGTGTGATAATCCTTGTATTGAATGAAAAAAAGTACTCTAAAAATGATCTCGATAACCAGGAAAATAAACAAAAGAGTAATAATACTGAAAGCAATCAGTTTTTTTTTAGACCATTTAGCTGAATTCATTTCGGGAAATTAGTAAGATTAATTCTGAATATCCTCTATCTCAATTTCTGGACAAGATCAACATACTCCTGCATGGCAGCTTCCTTTGTTTTCCCTTTCAGCGAGGCCCATGCATCATACTTAGCTTTATTTACAAAATCAAACGAGTTAGATGGAGGTTCAGTATTGATATCGCCAGTAGA
The DNA here is from genome assembly GCA_044867875.1 of Chitinophagaceae bacterium. Classification (GTDB taxonomy): domain Bacteria; phylum Bacteroidota; class Bacteroidia; order Chitinophagales; family Chitinophagaceae; genus VBAS01. The sequence goes on along the minus strand of JBIOVR010000269.1, from coordinate 222 downwards.
AGCTTGCTTATATAAAGAATAGAGTTGAAGCAAAACTTCATTGGATGGTTTTTCAGTTAGATTTTTGCTGTTCGCGGCTGCTTCTTCAAATTGTTTTTGCAAGTCCATTTTGTAAATGATTTATGGCGAAAATACTGTATTAAAAATTAAGCCTAATGAGGAGACAGGTACTTCAAATCCTGATCAGGTAATTTTCCCATCAGAAATCAATTTATTTTTTGA
>JBIOVR010000268.1:0-7326 GCA_044867875.1 Chitinophagaceae bacterium | reverse complement strand
ACATGCGCCGTATCAGAATCATTGATGTGCACATTTCCAAATGCCTCGAAAAGATTGGTTCTTTTTGTGATCACACAGCTGTCGCATTCAAATATGGTAGTGCCTTGTCTCAGTCTTACAGTACCAGCGATGATTGTTACTTCGGTAACAGAATCAATTTTACGGTATTCTAATTTTCTTGAACCCGGAAGTATTTCAACAGTACGAACTGTATCAGATGGTGTAAATGTTTTTGTTGTTGGCAATTCCTGGCAAAAAATAAATAGAGGACTTGTAAACAGCGACAAGATGAGTAAAAAACGAATAAATTTTATCCGGGTCATTTTTGATTGCCTTGCGGAATGGAATCTTTTTTCGCAGGCGAAGTTAATGGGCCTGTTTTATCTTTTCTGTTAAATATAACACTGCCGGTATATCGTTTTGGGTTAACACGAATATCATCAAAGAGGATCTCAACACCTAACAATAAACTATTTAGCTGATCATAAAGTTTTCGGTCTTTCATTAACAAACCAAGAGTTCCTTCGTTAGTATTAAATTTACTTAACACAGTTTTAAGTTCACCGATGGTAGCCTGTAAAGTATCGAGAGTGGGTTGTACTTCCAGGTTAGAAAATTTATCGGCTGCTCTTTTAATACTGCTTATGGTAGCAGTAATACTATCATTATTCTTTTTAAGGTTACCTGTAATTGAATTCGCATTATTCAATGTTGCAGCCAATGCGCCGCTTTCTGCATCCAGAAGTCTATTAAGACTACCCGTAGTTTGTTTAAGATTGCGAATGATCTCACTAAGATTTCCTTTGGTGTCTTTATCAAATAGCCGGTTAAGACCTCCTAAAACTATTTTCAATGAATCGATCGCACCTCTTACACTTGTTAAAGTTGGAGTGATCTGGGCTTTCACATCTCCAAGAAAAGAACTGGCCCTGTCTGTTACTATCGTATCACCATCTTTTAAAAACTCTGTTGATTGACCCTGGGCTACATTCATATAAGTATTGCCCAGCAATTCCGATTCTATGGTTGCTTTTGAGTCCTGTGGAATGTTCACGTCCCGTTTCATTGTGATCGTAACAATGATGCCACTGAGATTCTTATCGATCTCGGTATAATCATAAATGACACCAACGGGAAGCCCCTTCATTTTTACTTCATTTGATTTTCGAAGACTGCCGAGGTCAGAGAAAACCGCATATAAATGTTTTTCTTTATTGAAAACATTTTTGCCTTTCAAAAAATTAAAACCTACGATTAGTAGTGTGAGAGCGACAATAGTTAAAATCCCGACTTTGGTTTCGTTGCTGATCTTCATGAATATTTGTTTTCCCTAAAATGTTTACAGGATGCCAAATTAATAAAATAAATCTAGCTATTTAAAACTTTAAAAAGCGGGGACAAAATGTGACTTGTCAGCGTTTATTAGCCGAAACTGCAGAAAGATTCTTGCGTGTTAGATTTGCTGCATCTGTTTGAACACTTTTTGTATCGGGACTCTTTCCCCCATTACTTGCCGGGGCTTTTTCTTTTGAAGCAATATAATTGGCTAATGCATTAATTATATTTGAAACGATCTCGTTTTGCCCTCTTTCGCTATCAAGATATTCTTCTTCGTCTTTATCACTAATAAAACCAGTTTCAACAAGAACACTTGGCATACCTGTAGCTTGTAATACCCATATACCTTTATCATTTCTTTGCTTTACACCACGGCTGAACCTTCCTTCTTTTACAAACTCTGCTTCTATTAGATTGGCAAAATGAAGTGAGCTTTCAAAATATTTTTTTGCATATAATAATTGAAAAGCCTTCATTATGGGGTCATTAATTTCCGGGATAGTTATTGTGCTGTCGGTTTCTCCAAATTCATCATCTGGTGTTATGGTACCGGATTTATCATCACTTCTGTCTGCAGCCCAAATGAACGTTTCTGTTCCATGGGCAAGATTCGGAGTATAATAATATCTGTAAGTCTTGACCTTTCTTCTTTTCTTTCCTTTCCCAACCCATTTATATCCGCTTTCAACCTTATGCTTTATTTTGGGAGCTGAGTTAACGTGAACAGCAATAAAGAGATCGCCCCCCGATTGATTGGCAAATTCAGCCCGGTAACGAAGAGCCTGGTTTTTATCTGGCTTATTACCCGGAAGGACATCAGTTGTTCGGGTGTAAAGGATCTTAACGCCGGGAAATCTTTCTTCAATTGCTTTACCAAGTTTTAATCCTACCGAAAGGCAAATCTTAGCCTCCGTAGTAAAAGCTCCTTTTGCTCCCTGGTCCTTACCGCCATGTCCCGGATCAATAATTATGGTTTGAACCCCTTTTTTCTTAAGTGGGGCATTTTTGAATCCGAATGCAAATGGTAAAACTGCGACGAAAATAAGAACGCCGATTATACGTCTTGACATGGTGGATATTAATTTTAACGGATTAGTTTTCAATCTTCACAAATCCTTTAAGTCTGAATGATATATTTTTGTTTTCCAACGCTATGATGCTACTGCACAAATTTAGATCAAAATACCTTTTTGCCGGCCTGCTGACTGCAATCTTCTTTACACAAACGTGGAAAAGTAGCGCTAATTATAGTTGTCATCAAAATTTTTACACGCCATTAACAGCTCAACAAGATACGGTACCGCAAAAAACGAAGGATAGCCTTGTAAAAAAACCTTCAATAAGTACTAATGATACTTTAAAAAATGACTCGCTATCGAAAGATGCATTGATAGATACTTCTATAAACAGGGTCGATACATTCGATCTGAAACTTTCGAAGGATTCGCTTGATGCCCCTGTCAATTATGAAGCGGAAGATTCTGTTGTGATCCTTGTTAAAGATAAAAAAGTGATACTTTATGGAAAGGCAAAAACAGTTTACAAAGACATTGAACTAACGGCGCCCAAAATGGAGCTCGACCAGGAAACACAAATTCTAACTGCTGTAAAAAGTGTTGATAGCACCGGTGAACTTATCGACAGGGCGCATTTTACACAAGCCGATAACAAATTTCAAAGTGATACGATCAGGTATAATTTTAAAACGCAAAAGGGACTTACAAAAAATACCTATACAATACAGGGCGAGATGGTAATGATAGCCCAGGATGCCAAACGAATTGGCGACGTAGTTTATTCCCGAAAAGGAACCATTAGTACCTGTAATCTTGACGATCCGCATTTCGGCTTTAGGTATGATAAAATAAAAGTGGTAAACAATAAGGTTGCAATTACGGGTCCTATACATCCTGAGTTCGAAGGTGTGCCTATTCCCCTTTATTTGCCTTTTGGCTTTTTCCCAATGAATAAAGGAAGACATTCAGGTATCCTTGCACCATCCTTTACGGCAAATGAAGATTTTGGTTTAGGGCTTGAAGGCTTGGGATATTATAAAGTATTAAGTCCATATTTCGATGTCACGACTCGAGCCAATATTTATTCTTATGGAGGATGGACGTTTAATGTAGTTCCAACCTATCGTAAAAGGTATCGCTACCAGGGTAGTATGAATTTCAGTATTCAAAATACCAAATACAATTTTAAAGGTGATCCGGATTATTTGGTAAACAAGAGCTATCAGATCATGTGGAGTCATTCTTCCGATAGTCGTGCAAGGCCGGGCACATCTTTCTCGGCAAATGTAAACGCTGGTTCCACTACCTATAATCAATATGTACCTAATAATGTAAATAAGAATTTTCAAAATCAGTTAGGCTCTTCTATCACTTATTCAAAAGCATTTAAAAGCTCCAACCTGATCATTAGTGCAAATCATAATCAGAATAACCAGCTTCACCTGATCAATTTAAATTTACCGGATGTAAGTTATACAGTAAGCACTCTTTATCCTTTTCAAAGAAAGGAATTTACCACACCAAAATGGTATGACAAATTAGGGATCGCTTATAGTGGAAATGTAAGAAGCCAGGTTTCATTTTATGATACTGCATTTCGCTTTGGCGATCTTATCGATACTTTGCAATGGGGTGGTAAACATAGTTTCCCACTTAGTCTTTCTTTACCACCAATACTTGGCGGAAAAGTTCTTATAGCACCATCGATATCTTATGAAAATACATGGATTGCCCAAAAGTTCAGGAGAACCTGGAACTCCTCATTGTCAAAAGTTGATACTGCAATAACTAAAGGATTTTATGTCGATCATAGGACAGCTTTTAGTCTTGGTCTCAACACTGCTTTATACGGCACTTTTAATTTTAAGGGTGCTAAGGGAACTTCAATAAGACATGTTGTTCGCCCTCAAATGAGTTTCAGTTATTCCCCATCATTGTCAAAATCGCATTGGTACCAAACCCAGGTTGATACTACTGGCAAATTATTTTCATTTTCAGAATTCGAAGGAAGTCTGTTTGGCTTTTATGGCCAGGAGGATTTTGGCGGACTAAGCTTTGGAGTAGATAATAATCTGGAGATGAAAACACGATCTAAAAAAGACACAACTGTTGATAAGAAAAAGATCCGTTTGCTTGATGGATTTGGATTTAATGGCAGCTATAATTTGATCGCCGATTCATTTAATCTTAGCAATATTAATTTTTATTTAAGAAGTACACTTTTTGATAAAATAAATATCACGGCCAGCACAATATTGAATCCTTACCAAATTGATTCAAACGGTTTCGCTATAAATAAATATGCATGGAAGGGAGATAAGTTTAAGTTAGGAAGATTTACTGGGGGTAGCCTTTCCATGTCAACAGATTTTCAAAGCAAACCAAGAGATGAAAAAAAGGAACAGGAACGAAAGCAAACTGAGCAAAACTTATTGAATGATCCATTATTGGCGACCGATGCGCAGAGTCAACTGGATAATATGCGGCGTAATCCCTCCGACTTTGTCGATTTTAATATACCATGGCGTATAAATTTGGGGCTTAGTGTTTATTTCAGCGAAAGACTAAAACCAGATTACAGTGGATTTGAAAAAGAATTTAGCAGCAACTTAACCTTTAGTGGCAGTTTTTCGTTGACACCAAAATGGAATTTTTCGATGAATGGATATTATGATTTCGATACAAATGATCTGCAGACATTTACAATGAGTATTTCCAGGGAAATGCATTGCTGGCAATTACAAATTAATGTGACACCGGTAGGACCATACCGTATGTTTAGTTTTACAATAAGTCCTAAGTCGGGAATGCTGCAGGATCTCAAAGTCAATCGTACAAGATATTTCACGAGTGATCAATAAAGATTATTTGCATAATGATCTTTCATTATTGCAAATACTTTTTCTTTTAGTTCAGAATAAGATCCATTCTTATTTACAGGAACGGCGGGCAAGAAATGTATTTCCAATTTATGCGGCCAGAAATAAAAAGGTTTACCCATTGGTAAAACTTTTTTTGTATTGAACATGATCGCAGGAATAATGGAACAGCCAGTATCAGCACTTAGCTTAAATGCTCCATCATGAAATTTTTTTAATGGCTCTGTTGTTCTGTTTCTCGTGCCTTCGGGATAAATGCTCATGTGCATCCCTTTTCTAAGAACTTCTTTCATTTTTTCAAAGCTCCTTCTTCTGCTTGTTTCACTTTTTCTATCAACCAATACAGAACCTTTCATATAAAAAAATCCAAACAAAGGGATTTTTGCAAAACTGTTTTTGGCGATCGTTTTATTTGGTCCCGGAATATAAGGGCAGGAGAGTGGGACATCCATCAATGAATTATGATTGCAGGTAACAATATATGTTTCACCAGGGATAAAGTTTTTTTCGCCTTTTATTTTTATAGGACACCCAACAAGGGTCAACCACACATTCATCCATATCCTTGCGATCTTTATAAAAATATCCTGTCCCTTTGGTTCAGGTATCAGCCAACACAACATTGACGGAATAAAAATGATAAGAAATGTAATAAGAAAAGTGATCAATGCCCATAAGGCAAATACACGACCGAGTATTTCTTTTATAATTCTCATTCTGAATATTGGAAAGAAGTTATTTCTTTAAAAATTGAGTGTTTGATCTTCGGCCATTCATCTTTTAATATGCTGAAAAAAACAGAATCTCTTCTTCTGTCCAGTGGCATTTGCATATGACTGCGTAACACACCTTCTTCTTTTGCACCGATCTTTCTTAATCCTTGTTTGGCTCTTTCATTCAGGTTGTCCGTTTTTATTTCCACTCTTTCCCAGTCAAGCACATCAAATGCATAACTAAGCATGGAAAATTTTGCATGAAAATTTATACCGGTTCCCTGGTAATGTTTTGCAAGCCAGCTCCAGCCGATCTCAATTCTTTTATCATAGTAAGAAATGCTACCAAGACTTGTACTACCGCAAATTTCTCCTGTTGCTTTTTCAATGATGGTAAAAGGAATTCTTTTTCCTTCTTCTCTTTCTTTCAGCGCAACTTCCACCCATCGTTGCAACTCGGCAGAGTTATTTAATAAAAAAGTAAAATACCTCCATACCGATGCATCGTTTGTTAGTCGTGCAAAAGATGAAATGTCATCGTTCTGCATCGGACGAAGTATTACAGTATCTGTTTCTAATTTTAATGTTTGAGGAATAGTCATGTCGGCAAAGTAAAAAGTTAAAAGGGAAAAGTAAAAACTATTTAGAAGAGTTGCTTTATTAACAATTTTGACTTTTAAGTTTTCACTTTTGATTTTATTTAAAGTCTCCAATCGATCGGATCAATGCTATTTTTAATAAGCCATTCATTTGCCTTTGAGAAATGTTTGCAGCCAAAAAAACCGGCATGCGCAGATAATGGCGAGGGGTGTGCTGCCCTTAGAATTAAATGTTTCCTTTCATCAATTAAAACTCTTTTTTCTTGTGCAAATTTTCCCCATAATAAAAACACGACATGTTTTTTTTCTTCGGAAATTTTTTTGATCACGGTATCGGTGAATTCGGCCCAACCAATTTTTGAATGACTCATTGGTTCGCCTGCACGAACAGTAAGTGATGCGTTTAATAAGAATACACCTTGCTCCGCCCAATGTGTAAGATTGCCATGATTCGGAATTGGCGCTCCAACATCTTCATGTAATTCTTTAAAAATATTTATCAGCGATGGCGGTGGTGGTACTCCATTTTGAACTGAAAAACATAAGCCATGAGCCTGGCCGGGTCCGTGATAAGGGTCTTGTCCTAGGATTACCACTTTTACTTTATCGATAGGCGTTGTGTCAAATGCATTAAAAATTTGTGAGCCGGGAGGATAAATGGTCTTGTTTTGAGATTTTTCTGTTTTTAAATGCAGGGCGATCTGCTGAAAATAGGGTTTATCGAATTCTGATTTAAGAATTTCCTTCCAATGTGGCTCTATTTTTACATTCATCAGTGATT
>JBIOVR010000267.1:0-10484 GCA_044867875.1 Chitinophagaceae bacterium | reverse complement strand
TGAACAAAACAGATGAAATGGAACATTCCGTTCCGCTTTTTCTTACAAGTAGTTTTTGTTTTGATAATGCCGAAGAAATGCGTGCCGCATTTGCTGATGAAAGCGATGATAATATTTATAGCCGTTTTAGTAATCCAAATGTGCAGGAGTTTACTGATAAGATGGTTGCATTGGAAGGCGCCGAAGCTGGCTATGCAACTGCATCAGGCATGAGTGCAGTATTCGGTTCTTTTATGGCTTTATTAAAAAGCGGCGATCATTTGCTTTCCTGCCGTGCATTATTTGGAAGTACCCATAATATCGTTACAAAGTATCTTTCAAAGTATGGTATTGAATACAGTTATGTAGATGCATCCGCAAACATTGATGAATGGAAAAAGAGTATTAAGCCGAATACGAAAATGATCTATGTGGAGAGTCCGACTAATCCCGGATTAGAGATCCTTGATATTAAAGCCCTGGCTGACCTGGCACATAAGAATAATATTATTTTAAATGTTGACAATTGTTTTGCAACTCCTTTTGGGCAATTACCCATTTCTCTCGGCGCGGATCTTGTAGTACACAGCGCTACAAAATGGCTCGATGGACAAGGAAGGGTTTTGGGTGGTGTGATAGTTGGTAAAAAAGAATTGATAAAAGAAATCTATTTGTTTTGTCGTAATACGGGTCCTGCCCTATCTCCTTTCCATGCTTGGATACTAAGTAAAAGTTTGGAAACATTGGATGTAAGAATGGAAAGACATGTTTCTAATGCAAAATGGATCGTTGACCAACTACAAGATCATGAAAAGATCAGTTCGGTTAAATATCCTTTTCTTTCCTCGCATCCTCAATTTGAAATCGCAAAAAAGCAAATGTTGAATGGTGGTGGTCTTTTTTGTTTTGAATTAAAAGGCGGTCTTGAAGCAGGGAAGAAATTTCTTGATAGTTTAAAGATGTTATCAATGACTGCAAATCTTGGTGATACAAGAAGTATTGCCTCTCATCCTGCAAGTACAACGCATGCAAAACTTACAGAAGAAGAAAGACAGGCTGTTGCTATTACTCCGGGGTTGATAAGAATTTCTGTTGGACTTGAACATAGAGAAGATGTTCTTAATGATATTTTGCAGGCCTTGGATGTTATTTAAACTCTATGCTTCTCCATCCATTCGAATAAGTGTTTTGAGATAGTTTCCGACTCTACTAAAAACCCATCATGACCATAATCAGAAGAAATAACATGCAAGGTGGAATTTGGAATATTTTCTGCAAGAAAGTTTTGTTCGGGAACAGGACAAAGTATATCACTATCGATACCGATCACTAACATTGGTTGATGAATTTGTTGCAAGGCTTTTTCAAGTGTATCAAATCTTCCACGGGCTATATTATGACTATCCATTGATTTTGTAAGCAACCAATAGCTCTGTGCATTGAAACGATCAGACAATTTATTTCCCTGGTGAAGAATATATGATGAAGCTTTGTAATAATCAGTTTTTGAAAAATCCGGGTCAGATTGTTTTTGATGAAATATTTTATAGTTGCGGTAAGTAAGCATTCCAATACCCCTTGCCGCCTTTATCCCATTCTTACCTGCATCGGCTGATCTGTCTTTCCATGTTTGGTCAGCTTCTATTGCTAATCGTTGTGCTGTATGTATCGCAATTCCCCATGCACTTTCCGCTGCAGATGTTGTGATCACAAAACTATTTTGGACAACAGAAGGTTCCATTAAGCACCACTCTAAAACCTGGTAGCCACCCATACTTCCGCCCATTAACAATTTTATTTTATCTATGCCGAGTTTTTTACGAACAAGTATAAAAGCATTGATCATATCCCGGATAGTAACAACAGGAAAAGAAGAATAATAAGGTTGATCATTTTCGGGATTTATTGTCAATGGCCCGCTACTTCCATAGCAACTGCCAATGATATTTACACAAATAATAAAATGATCTTTTGGGTTAACTACGCAGTCTTTACCAACCAAGCCAGGCCACCAATCAAATACATCGCTATTTGCAGTAAGTGCATGGCATACCCACACTACGTTATCTTTTGTTTCATTTAATTTGCCATAACTATGATAAGCAATCGTTAGCCCCGGTAAAACTTTACCATTCTCGAGTTGAAAAGGTTCTTTTATTTCTAATGTATTCATGATTTTCTAGCCTATGGCAAAATTCAAGGTGCAACTCTACTTTTCAAAATATAAATTGAATTAATGAAAGATATTCTTTCTTTACTGCAATTAACTTCAACTTTTTCTCAACCAAATAAATCATAGATTTGCAACCCGCATTATTCAATGCATTCGGGACGTAGCGCAGCCCGGTAGCGTACCAGCATGGGGTGCTGGTGGTCGCTGGTTCGAATCCAGTCGTCCCGACATAAAAAAGGCTCTTGAAAAATCAAGGGCCTTTTTTTATTTTTGACTTGTAATTTATTTTTCGGGATGTAGCGCAGTCCGGTAGCGTACGTCGTTCGGGACGACGGGGTCGCTGGTTCGAATCCAGTCATCCCGACTTGCTCTGTAAAGCAGAGCTTTTTTTATGTCTCTTTGATTTACATACTTCAGATCGGTAAAACATTTTTTTTAATATAATTAATCAGCGTTCTGCTCTCCTACGTTCAAACGAGTTTTTCCGCACCGGATTTTTTTTTCCCGAAAGAAATCCTAACTTTTACATTTAAGACCACTGATTAAAAAACCATTAAACCATTCCACTATGAGATTCAAAAGAAATCTACTTATTAGTTTTTGCCTGCTTTTAGTAATAGCTACCCAGGCTCAGAAGGACTCACTCGTGTTAAAAAATGGAGATGTAATTGTTGGGGAGATCAAATCGATGGACAAAGGTGTCCTGACTATTGAAACGGCCTATTCAAAAAATGACTTTACAGTTGAATGGGACGGAATAAAAGAAATCTATTCGAAGAGCCATTTCCTCGTCACTTTAAAAAACGGACAGAGAATAAACGGAACAGTAGAATCTGTCGAATCAGGTAAAAAAATTATTATCAATGGCGATGATGGAAGTAAAACACAAACAACTCTCGAGGAGATGGTATATCTGAAAGGATTGAAATCAGATTTCTGGAGCCGGGTTCATGCGAGTATTGACGCGGGATTAAGCTTCACTAAAGCAAATAACCTGAAGCAATACAATGTCAGGAGCAAAATTGGATACTTGGCCGACAAATGGCAAACTGATATATTTTATGATGATACCCGATCAAGCCAGGATAGCGTGAAAGAAACCAAAAGAACTGAAGGGGGAATTGCCGGAAAATATTATTTACCGAGGGATTGGTACTTAGCTGCCTCCTTGAATTTTCTTTCGAATACTGAACAAGCGTTGAATCTCAGAACAACTGGAAAACTTGGTATTGGTAAATACATTGTTCATACCAATAAACAATACTGGGGGCTTGGTACGGGTTTGTCTTTTAATAACGAAAGTTTTACTAATGGAACAATGGACAGAAGCAGTCTTGAAGCTTACTTTGGTTCAGAACTTAATCTTTTTGATATTGGAGACCTGAGCCTTTTCAACAATATTTGGGTTTATCCAAGTTTGACAGAAAATGGTAGGTGGCGTACCGATTTTAACTTTGATGCAAAATATGACCTGCCACTTGACTTTTATATCAAATTAGGATTTACATTGAACTATGATAATCGGCCTGCAGTGAAAGGAAAAGAAACGGACTATGTATTAGCGTTTTCGATTGGTTGGGAATTATAATAGAAATGTTCCTTCATAACAAACAGTTTGATAAAGGCTATGTCTTCGTGATTGTCAGTCTGTATTGCAATTCATTCAATTTCTTCGAATCAAAAACAACCTTTATCTTCGCCGCTTAATGAATCTACTCATTAAGAATGCACGGGTCATTGATCCCAACTCTCCCCTTAATTCTCAATCAACTGATATTTTTATTGAAAATGGGATCATCAAAAAGATCGGTAAGAATTTAACAGATAAAGCAGATAAAGAAATTTCAATTGATGGCCTTTGTGTTTCGCCGGGATGGGCTGATATGTTCGCAAACTTTGCTGATCCCGGTTATGAATATAAGGAATCAATTGAATCTGGCTGTTTGGCTGCGGCTGCCGGCGGATTTACTGATGTACTCGTTATTCCAAACACAAAACCTGCCATCGATGCAAAAAGCCAGGTGGAGTATATCGTACAGAAATCAAGAGCGTTGGCTGTTAGTGTGCATCCGATTGGCGCTGTTACAAAAAATGCAGAAGGAAAAGAGTTAGCCGAAATGTATGATATGAGAACTAGTGGTGCTATTGCTTTTGGTGACGGTCTCAATTGTATCCAGTCTGCAGGCTTATTGGTAAAGGCCTTGCAATATGTAAAAGCGTTTGATGGTATGATCATTCAATTGCCGGACGATAAAAGCATTAATGAACACGGATTAATGCACGAAGGAATTGTATCGACACAAATTGGTCTGCCCGGTAAACCTTCAATGGCTGAAGAATTAATAGTAGCAAGAGATATTAAGCTGGCGAGATATGCTGAATCGAAACTTCATTTCACAGGAATCTCTTCAAAAAAATCACTTGAATATATTGACAGAGGCAAAAAGGGCGGCATTAATATAAGCTGTTCAGTTACTCCCTATCATTTATATTTCACTGATGAAGATCTAAAAGAATATGATAGTAATCTAAAAGTAAATCCTCCTTTACGAAGTGCTGAAGACAGGGATGCGATCAAAAAAGCAATTGAAGATGGCACCGTTGATTGTATTGCCACGCATCACCTGCCGCATGAAGCAGATAGTAAAGAAACCGAATTTGAGTATGCAAAAAATGGAATGACCGGTTTAGAAACCGCTTATTCGGTTTTAAAAACAAGTATGCCAGAAATAAGTGAAGAAAAAACGGTTGCTCTTTTATCAACTAATCCAAGGAAATTATTGAAGTTAGGCGCCGCAACAATAAAGGAAAATGAAAAAGCATGCCTGACTTTATTTTGTCCGGAGGCTGATTGGGTTTATGAAAAGAGTAATATCCAGTCAAGATCTAAGAACTCACCTTTTATTGGAAAAAAATTCACCGGTAAAGTAATCGGGATAATTAATAAAGACCAAGTACATTTGAACCCTTAAAACCAACAATTATGGAAGAAAATAAAATTATGTCACCACAGATCAAAGGCTTGCTAATTGCTTTAATTGTAATAATTCTCGGCATTGCCGGCTATTTCACTGGTCTTGGTTTTAGCACCTGGTATAATTGGGTAGTAAACGGTGTGATGTGCATAGCAATATTAATTGCCTGCATTCATTTTGCCAATCAGAAACAAGGATATGTAACTTTTGGTAATGTGTTTTTGCATGGGTTTAAAATTTCCGCTGTGATAACGATAATCGTATTGGTCTACACATTACTTGCATTTACAGTTCTTTTTCCTGATATGAAAGAAAAAATATTTGAAATGCAACAAGCACAGATGGAAAAACAAGGACTTGATGATGACAAACTTGAACAGGCCACGACAATGATGAAAAAGTATTTTATGATATTTCTTGTAATAGGAGTCATATTCGGAACTCTAGTTTTGGGATCCATTGCATCTTTGATCGGCGCTGCTGTTGCAAAAAAGAAAAAAGCTAACCAACTTGATCAATTTCCGAGTTAATGGATATCTCTCTTGTTATACCGCTTAAAGACGAAGAAGAATCGTTACCGGAACTTAGTGAATGGATAAACCGTGTAATGAATGCAAACAATTATTCCTATGAAATAATTTTTGTAGATGATGGCAGCACTGATAATTCCTGGAATATAATAGAAGAGCTTAGAAACAAAAATCCCAATATTAAAGGGATCAAATTTCAGCGCAATTATGGAAAATCTGCTGGGTTGAATGAAGGGTTCCGTGCTGCACAAGGAGATGTGATCATTACAATGGATGCCGATCTGCAGGATAGTCCGGATGAAGTGCCTGAACTGCGCCGTATGATCATTGAAGATGGTTATGATATTGTCAGCGGATGGAAGAAAAAGAGATATGATAACGCTTTAACTAAAAACATTCCGTCCAAATTTTATAATGCAGCTACAAGATGGATGTCGGGTATCAAGCTGCACGATTTTAACTGTGGATTAAAAGCATATCGCAAGAATGTTGTAAAGAGTATTGAAGTTTATGGTGAAATGCATCGCTATACACCGGTGCTTGCTAAATGGGCCGGTTTCAAAAAGATCGGTGAGAAAGTTGTAACTCACCAGGCAAGAAAGTATGGCATTAGTAAATTTGGAATAAGTCGTTTTGTAAACGGACCGCTTGATCTTGCTTCTATCATGTTTGTTGGCAAATACGGAAAAAGACCAATGCATTTTTTTGGATTGCTTGGTTCGATATGTTTCCTGATCGGTATCGGGCTTTCTGTTTTTTTAATTATAAAAAAAATTATTGATCCGGAATCTACCTTAACTGATAAGCCCGGATTTTATATAGCACTTACCACAACAATTATCGGTGTTCAGCTTTTTCTTTCAGGTTTTATTGGTGAATTGATCTCAAGAAATGCGCCGGGAAGAAATTCTTATCTCATTGAAAAGAAGGTCGGAGTTTAATGAGTAGAGTCATCATCATAGGACCCGGCCATCCGTTGCGGGGAGGATTAGCTACGTTTAATCAACGACTGGCAAAAGAATTCATAGAGTCTGGTCATGAATGTTCGATCTGTTCTTTTTCGTTACAATATCCCCGTATTTTTTTTCCGGGAAAATCGCAATACACAGATGAGCCGGCTCCGGAAGGTTTGGTAATTCGTTCGCTGATCAATTCGATCAATCCTTTTAACTGGATAAGTGTCGGTAATAAGTTAAAAAATGAAAAGCCGGATATTATTGTTGTTCGCTTTTGGATACCATTAATGGGGCCGGCACTTGGAACAATTTTACGAAGAGTAAAAAAAAACAAGCATACCAAGATCATTTGCATAGCTGATAATGTAATCCCGCATGAACATCGGCCAGGTGATACCACATTCACAAGTTATTTTTTAAAAAGCTGCGATGCGTTCATCACTATGAGTGATAAGGTGATGGCTGATCTTCGATTGTTTCAGAAAACTAAACCTGGTAAAATAATTCAACATCCTTTGTATGATAATTTTGGCAGTGCATTATCAAAAGAAGTTGCGAGAAGAAATTTAGGATTGTCACAAAAAGAAAAGATCATTTTGTTTTTTGGTTTTATCAGGCAGTATAAAGGACTTGACATATTACTTCATGCAATGGCAGATGAAAGAATTAAGAAAATCGGCATAAAACTAATGATCGCGGGAGAATTTTATGAAGATAAAAGACTATATCTTGACCTGATCGATCAGTTAAAAATAAAAGATCAGCTTATTTTAAGAACAGATTTTATTCCTGATTCTGAAGTAAGGAATTATTTGTGTGCTGCTGATGCAGTGATCCAACCTTATCGTAATGCAACCCAAAGCGGAGTTACTCCCCTCGCCTATCATTTTGAAAAGCCGATGGTGGTTACAAATGTCGGAGGACTTGCTTCGTTGGGTCCTCACGAAAAAGTTGGGCTAGTTGCTGAACCAACTCCTCAAGCAATTGCTGATGCTATTCTTCGTTTTTATCAATTAGGAGAGAATTATTTTATTCCGCATCTTCGCACAGAAAAACAAAAATATAGCTGGAGCAATCTTGTGAACGCCGTTACAAAACTTGCCGAAGGAATTACCGAACGTACAAGTGAGTGACACAACAGATGATGATAGTAGCAATTCAGTTGACTCCATAATTATTTTTTCAACCCTCATGATCTATCGCAGCAAAGCACCTTTACGAATTGGATTGGCCGGCGGCGGCACTGATGTAAGTCCGTACAGTGACCTATACGGAGGAGCAATTTTAAACGCCACTATTTCATTGTACGCACATGCTACATTGGAACCATTGCCCGATAATAAAATCATTTTGACTGCAACAGACAGACAGGAAGAAGAAATATTTGACTGTGCAAAGGAGTTACCGATAAATGGAAAACTGGATCTGCTGAAAGGTGTCTATAACCGAATACAAAAAGATCATAATGTGCAGGGTGGATTTAAACTTTCAACTCATGTTGATGCTCCGGCTGGTTCGGGGCTTGGCACTTCTTCTACACTTGTTGTTGCTATCATTGGTGCGTTTGCAGAAATGCTGCGACTTCCTTTTGGAGAATACGACATGGCGCATTATGCTTATGATATTGAAAGAAAAGATCTGAAGTTAGCCGGTGGTAAACAAGATCAATATGCGGCAACTTTTGGTGGTGTGAATTATATGGAGTTTTATGAAAATGACAAAGTGGTAGTAAATCCGTTACGCATAAAACAACAATACCTGTTTGAGTTGGAAAATAATTTGTTGTTGTATTATACCGCGACCAATCGTGATTCAGGAAAAATAATTGAACAACAGGCGAAGAATGTGGAAGGCAAGAAAGAAAGCTCGATCGAAGCAATGCATCAATTAAAGCAACAGGCAATGATGATGAAAGAAGCATTGCTGAAAGGAAGATTAAATGAGATCGGTGAGATACTTGATTTCGGGTTTCAGCAAAAAAGAAAGATGGCTGAGGGGATCAGTAATTCATTGATGGAAGATATTTATGAAACAGCAAAGGCATCGGGGGCATCGGGCGGAAAAATTTCGGGAGCTGGTGGCGGAGGCTTCATGATCTTTTATTGCCCGGGAAATACAAAATATGCAGTGATGCAAAGTTTAGAGAAATTTGGGGATAAGACACGCAATTACCAGTTTGTGGAACACGGACTAACAACATGGACGATCTGAATTAAAATTATAATTAGAATTAATGGATAAAATTAAAAAGATAATTAAGTCTTCGATAGATACCAAGCAATCAGTTTTACAAAATGAAGGATTACTGAAAACTATTGAAGCGAGTATTGATGTAATAGTAAATGCGTTTCGAAATGGAAACAGAGTTTATTTCTGTGGTAATGGTGGCAGCGCTGCTGATGCGCAACATTTGGCGGCGGAATTCTCCGGCAGATTCTATACCGATCGAAAAGCATTGCCTGCTGAAGCATTGCATTGCAATACTTCTTATTTAACTGCTGTTGCCAATGATTATAGTTTTGATGAGATTTATTCGAGATTGATAGATGGAATTGGTGAGAAAGGTGATGTATTAGTTGGGTTATCGACCTCTGGTAATTCCCCAAACATTTTAAAAGCATTTAACACAGCAAAGAAAAAGGAATTGATCACAATAGGATTTACGGGCAAAAGTGGCGGCGAGATGAGAACGCTTTGCGATTATTTGATCAATATTCCATCAACTGATACTCCAAGAATACAGGAAAGTCATATTATGGTTGGTCACATCATTTGCCAGCTTGTTGAAGAAAAATATTTTACCGCCAACCCTTAAGGGGTGTAAACAGCATGCAAATTAAAGAAGCAATAATATTAGCAGGAGGTTTTGGAACAAGATTAAAAGAAACAGTTCCCGATCTTCCTAAATGTATGGCGCCGGTAAATGCAAGACCATTTCTTTTTTATGTCATCAATTATTTGCGAAGCCAGGGAATTGAAAAGTTCATTTTTTCTCTTGGATATAAACATGAGGTTGTCGAAGCTTATTTGCAAACGGATTTCCCTACCCTCGATTTTCAATGCATGGTCGAAAAAGAGCCATTAGGTACGGGTGGAGCAGTTCTTGCTTGCTGTTATAAAACTTCTGAACAAACTGTTTTAGTAGTAAACGGTGATACCCTTTTTAAGGTTGATGTTGAAAAGGGTTTTGCAGATCATATTAAACATGATTCCGACTGTACATTGTTTCTAAAACCGATGGAAAATTTTGATCGTTATGGTGTGGTAGAGTTAAATGAAGATAATTCAATAAAGAGTTTTGAAGAAAAGAAATTTTATAAAAGCGGTTTGATAAATGGCGGTGTATATATCTTAAATGCAGAGCAATTTCTTGCAGAGGAATTGCACGGGAAATTTTCTTTCGAGAAAGATTATTTAGAAAAATATTTTGAAACAAGAAAGATATACGGTTCTGTACAGGATGAATATTTTATTGATATCGGGATATCCGAAGATTATTTCCGAGTGCAGCAAGAATTAAAACAACCTCCACTTGAGCTGAAAAGTATTGATAAAGAATGGACATTGTTTCTTGATCGTGATGGTGTCATTAATTATGAAAAAAAAGATGATTATATCCGCAACTGGCAGGAGTTTAAATTCTATGGAGGAGCAAAAGATGCTTTGAAAATTTTTGCGAAAAAATTCGGGACAATAATTGTTGTTAGCAATCAACGTGGCATTGGTAAGGGCCTTATGACTGATGAAGACCTTTTGGGTCAACGGCGGTGCAGTAGTAAATACCATCAATGCGTCCTCCAGCATCTTCTATTTCATGGTGCATATTTTGATGAATACCCAAAAGGTCTTCATCAGTCATAAGGCCCTTACC
>JBIOVR010000266.1:0-3654 GCA_044867875.1 Chitinophagaceae bacterium | reverse complement strand
TCCAGGGTAGCAGTTAATGGCTTACGGTCAAGAAACTTTGAACAACCGCTTACCATAAACAAAACAGGCAATGCCAGAAGAAGAATAATGCTTAAAATTCTTTTACTCTTTTTCATATCTATTATGTTTATGTTTATTTTTTATATTAATTAAAACGAAACATTAATGCCAAAGGTTGTTGTTAATGGAATTGCTCCTCCGGCATAATCAACACCAAATGAAATTGCACTTCCGCCAAATTCTGGAGTATATCCTGAATTGTTTTTCCAGGTCTTCAGATTTTGTACGTTCGCAAACAGTCGAATATTTTTTATATGATACTTTACCAGTGACGATGGATTGAAATTATAACCCAATTGCAGGTTCCTTATTCTGAAATAGCTTCCATCTTCAATGCCATATGTAGAAGCTTCATAATTGATCCTGTGATCCTGTCCTAATATAGGATCCCAGTTTGAAGTACCTTCCCCGTGCCACCTGTTTATTTTGAATGCTGCGTAATTAACACGCTGAAAAGGAGATTCAGTGCCACCCCAGTTCCTGTAAACTTCATTTCCATAAACACCGCCTACATCTATACCGAGGTCAAATCCTTTGAAATTGACACTTATTGTTCCGCCATATGCAAAATCAGGAGTTGGGTTCCCGATAAATGTTCTGTCGGCTGTGTTTATTTTTCCATCACCATTCACGTCTCTGTATTTCAGATCCCCGGGACCGTAAGAAAACTCAGTATTTACTGGTGAGCCTAATTTATCCGAATAAGATTGATAAATTCCTTCAACAATATATCCGTAAAAAGAACCGATCGGCTGACCGACAACAGTTCTGTTATACCCGCTTATGATAGCAAAGTCTTTCGTGGCGAGTTCAAGTACTTCGTTGTGATAGGTTGTAAAGTTGCCGCTTATATTTATTGAAAAGTCATTACTGAACTTCTGTAACCAGCTTGCAGATAATTCAACTCCATTATTTTTAATACTTCCGATATTAGATAACCCGTCTGAAGCACCATTGATACCCGGAATATAGGTCATCAGGTCTTTGGTTACCTTATCAAAATAGGCAGCGTCAACATGTAAACGATTATCCAATGCAGCTAATTCAAAACCAATTTCCTTAGCATGTACGCTTTCCCATTTCAGATTTGGATCAGGCAAATATGCTTGTGAATACGCATTATATATATTGTTGCCAAAAACAGCTGCTGAACCAGTCCTTAAACCCGGATAAAATGGATAAGGATAGCCGTATGTGTTCTGATTCCCTAATACACCTATTGAGGCTTTTATTTTTATAAAATCAAATAAACTCTGGCTGCTCATAAAGTCTTCACTGGTCATTTCCCATGCGGCGCCCAAAGCCCAGAAATTTTGCCAGCGGTTAGCAGGTGAAATTTGTGATGAACCATCTCTTCTGAAAGAGCCATTCAAATAGTATTTTCCACGGTAGTTATAAAGTACCCTTATCAAACCGGAAGCTGTACTGTTCTCTGATTGAGATGAAGATGCACGTTGAGATTGCTGATCCCCAAATCCATTACTGATATACCAAAATCTTTTATCATCAGGAATCGGTGAGCCGGTTGAACTTTGGTTAACAGAACCAGACCTATTGAAATTACCATAGTAATAAGTGGTGAAACCTGCACTTGCTGTCAAATTATGACTTCCACCGAATTTCTTTTTATAAGTAAGAATATGATCTTGCTGGAATTTTTTATAAGTCTGATCGTTTTCGTTTACGCTGGTGGAAGGACTTGCTAAAAATACAGAATTAGAAACTACATCATAGGAATTATAAAGCGGGTTGTATTGTCTTGTATTTACATTACTAAAGTCGCCATACAAAGTACTTCTCCAGGTGAAATCTTTTAAGAAAGTTATTTCCGCAAATGCACTTGTCACCATCCGGTATTCAATACTTTTTGTTTTGTCCCATTCATTTTCAAGCTCGATCAGGGGATTTACAACACCTGAATTTTGAATAGAGGGAAGTTCATAATAAAGATCCTGGTTCATGCTATCCAAACCATATGGGTTTTTTGTATAAACATTTTTAGTGCCCGATGGAACCATTGGAACAACCTTTCGGGCTGCGTCCAGCATATATCTTGCATTAAAAAATGGGTTGTCTTGTCTTACTCCATTAAAATTGAATCCAACTTTGATTCCTTTGCTAATTCTAAATTCATCATTCAATGAGAAAAGAATTTTTTCAAGCTTTTCATTCCTGATTATACCTTCATCAAATGTGTAACCAACGCCCATTGTAAATTTATTTCTCTCGGAACTTCCTGAAACACTCAGGTTACTAGCGGAGAAATTACCGGTTCTTGTCACGGCATCGATCCAGTCGGTATTTGCGGTCCATGGTGTATAATCAAACGGTGGGATTGGTGTATTCAGATTTGCTTTTTCTTCTTCAAATAATGTTTTGAACTGTTCTGCATCAGCCAGCTCTATTTTATCAACCAATTTTTTGAAACCATAAGATGAATTAAAGTTGATCATTATCTGACCGCTTTTTGCTTTTTTGGTAGTTACAGCTATTACACCGGCAGCACCTCTTACACCAAAAATGGCAAGTGAAGAAGGATCTTTTAAAATTTCGATTGATTCAATATCATTTGGATTGATGTAGTCAATATTATCATTAAATACTCCATCAACTACATAAAGAGGAGTAACGGAACCGATACTTATCGTACCACGAATACGAATATCAGGAGCTTGTCCCGGTGTACCACTGTTTACTATAGATAAACCCGCTACTTTTCCTTGCAATGAAGAGATCGGGTTAGTATTCGGCCTGTCTGCTACTTCTTTACCTGCAATTTTTACAATAGAACCCGTCAAGTCTCTTTTCGCTGCAGTACCATAACCGATCACTACTACCTGGTCCTGCACTTTTGCAGAAGCATTCAGAGAAACATTAATCGTAGTTTGACCGCTTACTGATATTTGTTTTTCATCATAGCCTACATAAGAAAATATAAGTACAGCGTTGTCTGGAACTGTAATGGAAAATTCTCCGTTGGTATTAGCCGAAACACCGAGAGTGGATCCTTTTACTTTTACACTGGCGCCGGCAAGTGGACTACCGGTTTCATCAGTTATACGACCTTTAACGGTGATATCAGCAGCCTCTTCAACATTTGAAAAGAGAACTACCAGGTTATCAGGCATCACTTTGTATGAAAGACCTGTACTAAATAATAATTTATCCATTACTTCAGGCAAATCGGCATCACGTACAACCAAATCAATTTTCCGGTTTACCGGGGCAATATCAGAACTATAAACAAAGCGGTAGTCTGATGCTTTTTCTACAGCTGATAAAGCTTTGGACCATACAGTGTTTCGTGCAACAACAGTGATCTTCTCCTGGCCATTTGCAAACATTGTTAATTGAAGGCATAAAACCAGCATTAATAAGGTGGTTACTTTCATAATCCGCATAATTTTTTCCCTTTCTAAGGGCTTTTTCAAAAAGCAAGCAACATTTTCCCGTTTTGGCATAATTTCGATTTTAGGGTTAAGCAATAAATTTATTCGAACAGTAAAGCGTATTTATCTTGACTCTATTTACAACGGGAAGTGCTGCATACATTTCCCGTTTTTAATTAATAAATTACTACGTTGTCATTGCCAA
>JBIOVR010000265.1:0-2938 GCA_044867875.1 Chitinophagaceae bacterium | reverse complement strand
CAGAATATAAGTGCGAACTATAAATTTCTGAAATACTTTGAAGCAGATGTAAAATATGGTATTAACTACCAAAACCAGGATATTGTTTACCGAATAGATGCTCAGGACAATAATCTAAATGCAGATTACTGGGATTATTGGTTGGAATATTATTCTCCACGTTATAGTGCTGGTGCTCCAAATAAACCAAGTGAAACAGGTGAAATTAACAGGCAGGTTTATAAAACAACATTCCAGAATTTCTTGCCCTCTCTTACGATAAGATTGGATCTGGAAAAAGATTTTGGGATCAAGTTACCGATCAAATCAACTACTTACGCCGCCTATGATTACCGTAAAAATGTATCCACTAATTTTCTTGCTTATGGTGTAGATGCTCCTGCATTTACTCCTTTTACAATGTCGAATATGGGTACTTATAAAGTTGTTACTGATACAAAAACACCATTTATTACTTATGGATATGTTGTAGATGAGAAATTAGATTGGGGAGAAATAGGAGGTATTTCAGGTGGATTCAGAACAGATTATTCTTCTGCATTTGGACGAGGTTCCGACCCTTTTACATTCCCACATTTTGGTGCATATTTAAGAGTGTCTTCATTTAATTTCTGGAATGACGGAGTTCTCGGAAATATATTTCCTGAATTTAAATTAAGAAGTTCTTATGGTAAAGCAGGTATTCAGCCTGGACCTTTTGATCGCTATATTACACTCAATACAAATAGCATGGGAGATAACGTTGCTTTTGTATTTAAAACAACCAATCCAAATCCTGACTTAAGTGTTGAGGTTTCAAGAGAAACAGAGATTGGCGCAGACCTTGTTCTCAAAGGATTTAAAGGAAATTGGTTCAGCAATTTTAATTTTTCAGGAACTTATTGGGATAAGCAAACTGATAATGCGATCTGGCCTACAGATGCAGCACCTTCTACAGGTACTGGTAGCATTATCGATAATGCATTTGGATTAAGTGCACATGGTTTGCAGATGTCTATGAGCACAAGTGCTTATACTTCAAAAAATATAAAATGGAATCTTACTATTAACTACAGTCGGCAATCATCAGAGATCAGTTCTGTAAAAGACAAACCAGTCGTGATACTTTCTAACGCAGGAAGTTCTGGTTATGTATTAGAGCCGGGCAAAAAGATCGGTCAATTGTTTGGTTATTTTATGTTACATGCGGTTGATGAGATCAATCCTAATACAGGTGATTACTATATACCAAAAGCGGATCAACCAAAATTTGCTGTAGCAAGTAATGGATGGGTTGTTTATTCTGACCCTACAGACCCTAACTACAAACAACCTTATGTTACACCTGATCAATATAGTTTCGGTGATCCTAATCCTAAGTTCAACATGTCATTTATCAATGAGGTGAATATCAGCAATTGGATAGCTATTGGGGTGCAATTTGATTGGGTTTATAGAAGTCATTTATATAATCAAACAAAAGAATGGATGTATCGCGATGGAATTCATGGCGATTATGATAATGTAATTTCTGTTGGAAATTCAACTGGTGCGTGGACAGCATTCTATCGTGGGGTGTATGCACAAGTATCAAGAAATGGTACAAAAAATTATTTCTATGAGGATGCAGGCTTTGGACGTTTAAGAAATTTATCTGTCGCATTTGATCTTGCTAAGTTTATTAAATCAAATGGGATTCATAAAATTCAATTGGTATTTACCGGGAGAAATATTGCAACCATTACTAACTATACTGGTATGGATCCGGAGATCAGCTCTGGTACATATAATTCAGCGTGGGATAGAGGTGTTGATCATAACACTGTTCCGAATGTTAAATCTTTCCAGGTAGGGCTTAATCTTGGATTTTAATTATTAAATGAAACTATTATGAAAAAAATATTTTTAATTTTTATAGCATCATCTGTTGTTTTTTCTTCCTGCAAGAAAGAACTGGATGTTAAAAATCCCAATGAACCTACGCCGGAGGCCTCTACCAATGAGCAAGGGATTATTTCATTGGCACAAGGAGGGATTTATGTAAATGGATTCAAAGATCTGAAATACGGTGACGGCGTTTTCGGATTGTACTGGTCCGGAGCAATGGGCTTTCATGAGATGCTGGGAGATGTGATCGGCGCAGAAGCTGCCAACTCATTCGAGAACCAGATCGGGTGCCCGGATAAAATAACACTGGACAATGGTTCAGTAATTCTGAATCCTAATAACCCTAATAAATGGTACGCCTTTCATCGCACGGTAAATAAAAATGACCAGCAGGGTTCAAATTTTATCTTTTATGAGTGGGCTTATTCGTACAATACGATTGCAGCTTGTAATAAGGTGTTGGCCATATTACCGGATGTAGAGTTTTCCGGAAACTCAGCTACAAAGCTTGCAACAATGAAAGCCTGGTGTCATTTCTGGAAAGGATATGCGTATGGACGTATCGGTTCCATTTTTTATGCAGGTATTATTAATGATGATGCTGAAGGCGGTACCAACGGTAATTACGTTACTAAAGAAGCAATGATAGCAGAATCTAATAAACAATATGACCTGGCAATTGCTGATCTTAATGCGGCAACAAGTACCGCAGATTATGATGCAATTATTGGTAAATTGATTCCATCATTTTGCAGGGTAGGAAAAGGATTGGCTCCTACTACCGCAATGTGGATCCGAAACATTAATACGCTTAAAGCAAGAAATCTTTTGGTGAATAAAACGGTTGCAAGTATGGCTGCCGGTGATTGGAGTTCTCTTTTAACCTTAACCAATGCTGGTTTGCTGGCAGGTGATTATATTTTCACAGGAAGAACAACTGCAACCGGAGATTTTCTTCCATCTTCCGGTGCTACAGTTTCATCAAGAGTACAAAGTAGCGATCCAGGTGGTGGTGGTTTTAAATTAAGTGAAAGGTGGGTTCAGGAGTTTAAAGCAGGCGATAAGCGTTTTA
>JBIOVR010000264.1:0-3490 GCA_044867875.1 Chitinophagaceae bacterium | reverse complement strand
TTGAAGAAAATGGTTTTTTGAAAATTAAAAAAGGATTTGTGGGCAAAAAGACAAATACAACTTATTCGGTAACGAAAGCAGGTGAAAAGGCATTTGCTGATCATATTGCGGCATTGGAAAATATGATCAAAGGAGTTAAATAATTTTTTTTGTAGATACACTTTGAAATACAAAGTACTTTTTATGAATAGAGAAAAACAAATCATTCGCAGTTGGCTAAAAATTTTTATAGCCGTTCTGTTCCTTAGCGGACTTACCGCGATTCCTGTTGAACCGGAGCTTTCTTATATCGTTGATCATTTTCCTTTTGAAGGAAGTATAAAGGGTTTCCTGGATGAAGTGTTGATCGGCATAAGGCACACATCAAATAATTATCCTTTTCTTTTTTACGGTTATGACTGGCTTGCCTTTGCACACTTTATGCTTGCCATTCTTTTTATCGGTCCATTAAGGGATCCTGTAAAAAATAAATGGGTCATAGAGTTTGGAGTGATCGCCTGCATTTTGATCATTCCCTTTGCTATGGTAGCAGGGCATTTTAGAGGAATTCCATTTTGGTGGAGATTAATTGATTGTTCTTTTGGAATTATAGGAATAGTACCACTGGCGATTTGTTTAAAGAATATAAAAATTTTGGAAGCTGAAGAAAAAGAGAAATCTGAAAAGAAAGAGGCGTTCGATCTACTTATCGCTTAATCAATAGTATGAAAACTTCATTTATCATTTATATAATTAATTCATGAAAACATTTTTTAAAGCAGTGCTATTTGCATTGCAGGGAATAAGGCAGTTTTTTTCCCGTGACCGGAATGGTCAAATTCAAATAGTGATCGGTACAACTGCGATCATACTGGGGTTCACTGTTTCACTTTCATCTTCTCAATGGCTTCTTGTATTGTTTTGTATTGGATTAGTCATTTCGCTGGAAATGATCAATTCTGCTATTGAAAGATACTGTGATCTTGTTACAACAGATTTTCATCCCAGTATTAAGATCATTAAGGATGTAGCCGCGGGTGCTGTTTTAGTGGCATCGATCACAAGCCTCATCATAGGTCTTATAATATTCATTCCTGCGCTGGTTCAGTTTTTAAATTTTATAAAATGAGTTTCAGTAAAAGGATCATTATCCCTTTGGCCTTTACACTATTCTTATTGATCATAAGAATGATATTGAGCAATGAGCTAACCTATATTTTCCTTGCCTGGAATTTATTTCTTGCATGGATACCATTTGCGCTGAGCCAAAAACTCAGCACTATAAATAATCGCTGGAAAATATTCTTTATAACGGCACTTTGGCTTTTGTTTTTACCAAATGCACCCTATATAATCACTGACTTTTTACATTTAAAACAAAGAACTCCTATACCTTATTGGTATGATATTCTTCTTTTGTTCAGCGCTGCTTTAAATGGTTTGTTGCTTGGACTCTCTTCACTTTTAACAGTGGAAAAATTTTTACTCAATCGTTATGGACGTAAGATATCAGGCATCATAATGCTATGTTCTTTTTTTCTCTGTTCATTTGGAGTTTATGTGGGTCGCTATCTGCGCTGGAACAGTTGGGATATAATCGTTAATCCGGGTGATGTGGCTGGTGATATTTTAGACAGGGTGTTTAATCCCTTTGATCACTTTGGAACATGGGCAGTCACTGTCTTGTTCGGCAGCTTTTTTTATGTAATGTATTATTCAATAAAGAATTTGATCAATCATAAACCAAATCAATTTTAAATAAAATGGAAACAACCGAGTCAAAGAATCCTGTTTACACTCTGCTTGATAAGGGCAAGCTCTTTTTTAAAGCAGTGATAATTTTTGTAATGGCATTTTTTCTATGGATACCAACAAATATTATTCGTGAGGTGATCAAGGAAAGAGAGAACAGGCAAAAGGAAGCAATAGAAGAAGTGAGTAGCAAATGGGCGGGAAAACAAACGATCACCGGGCCAATTTTAATGATCCCCTATATTGGAACAACGAATGGCCTGGTTAATCAAAAAAAATACGCATGGTTTATGGCCGACCAGTTGGAAATCAATTCTTCGGTATCGCCACAGAAACGCCATCGCGGTATTTATGAGATAGCGGTTTACGAGGGAGATGTTTCCATTACCGCAAAATTCAATGATATAAAATTTAGAGAATTAAATGTTCCTGCTGCAAGTCTTTTGTGGTCAGAAGCAAAACTTTTGCTACAGATATCTGACCTGAGTCGTGGCATCAATGAAGAGATATTTATAAAATGGAAAGACAGCAGTTTTCTTTGTCAGCCATGGGCGGAAGCAAATGAAAAAATTGGTGAAGCTTTGTTTGCAGCTGTTCCATTAAAAGCAGAGGATGCAGATACGCAAAATGTATTTACCGTAAAATTTTCTTTGCATGGTTCGCAACAACTCATGTTTGCACCGGCAGCAAGAGAAACAAAGATCCATTTGACTGGAAACTGGCCCGATCCAAGTTTTACGGGTATAAAAATTCCTGAATCACCTAATTCGTCTGATAGCGGTATTGATGTAAAATGGAAATACCTGAACCGTACCACGCCTATGATCTGGAATGACCAATTTAACAACCTGGAGGCTTCGGCAATGGGAGCTAATCTTATAATACCTGTTGATCAGTATGATAAAACAGAACGTTCGGTAAAATATGCATTGCTTTGTATCATTCTTACGTTCGCGGCTTTTTTTCTAATTGAAACGATCTATAAAAGAAACCTTCATCTTATTCAATATGGGTTGGCGGGGTTGGCACTTGTTTTATTTTACACATTGCTTTTATCCATATCAGAATATACAGGCTTCAACCTTGCTTACCTGATCGCCGGCATTGCTACTATTGGATTGGTAACATGGTTTGTTGGAAGTATTATGAGATCATCAAAGCTTGCAATTTTTATTGGTTTTGTGCTCACCGTTGTGTACGGGTATATTTTCACGATCATACAATTACAGGATTATGCATTGCTGATGGGAAGTATCGGTTTGTTCATGGCACTAGGCATCATCATGTTTTTCTCAAGAAAATTACAATGGTAAAAAATAATTTAAGATAATGAGGTTAAAAAAAGTACGAGAAACTATTCTCGTGATTTTGACGCACAAGATCGCTTTGCCCATGCTGAAACTGGTAAGAAGACCGAATGAATTTACATATAGTGAAGATGAATTGAAATCTTTACCAGTCGGAACATTGGGTAATGACCTGTTTGTTTTTTTGAAACAAAGAAACCTGCCATTACTCAAACATTATGCACGACATGATCTGAAACACGTCTTGCTTGGTTATGATACAACAGAAGAAGGCGAAACCTGTTTGCAAAGTTTTATGTTTGGCAATGGTCGCATTTCATTTCCTGTATTGGCAACAGTAACTTATGGGTTTATTACAATGCCGGAATATTGGAATAAAATGAAAAAAGCATTTCGCCAGGGAAGGAGAAGCAATTCAATACATGCGTGGAAATGGAATGAGATATTAAATG
>JBIOVR010000263.1:0-2470 GCA_044867875.1 Chitinophagaceae bacterium | reverse complement strand
GGCATACATAACCCGCCGCCATCCTTTTGCAATGAACCGTCGGCAGTTGTACCAAGAGTTTCAGAGCTGATCTCCTTCTGGCAGGCAAAAAATAAAACTGTGAGGGATATAATTAGAACAGCAAACGATTTATTCATATATACAGAATTAAAAAAGAAACCCAAAAATAAAACTATTTTACTAAAGTGCTTTATTTGCTTATTTCTTTAAACAATAGAGGCCAATCAGGATCATAGCGATGTTCTTTTGAAAACAATTCTGCTATCTTCTTAACAACATCCGGTTTTTGTGCAGCTATATTATTTACCTCCTGTGGGTCTTTATCCAAATCGTATAATTCAATTGCCGGATCGGAAATTTTAGTTACTGCCAGTTTTATTGCTTTCCATTTTCCCCAACGTATGGCCTGGCGGCCATCATTCTCATGAAACTCCCAATAAAAATATTCATGTTGCTTTTGTTTGCCGGTTTGAAATAAGGTAGGCACTAATGAAATACCATCTATTTTTTTCTTAACCGGCACCCCAGCCATTTGAAGAAATGTGGGATACATATCCCAAAGTGCTGCAGGTTCGTTTACCGCTGATGATCTTATTTTTCCTGGCAGGTAAGCAATGAAAGGAACTCTTATTCCTCCTTCATATAAATCCCTTTTTATTCCTTTGTAAATCCCATTGCTGTTAAAGAACTCAGGATCGCCGCCACCTTCTTTATGTGGCCCGTTATCACTTGTAAAAATGATCAATGTATTATTGGCAATTCCTTTTTCTTCTACCAGTTTAACGATCTCGCCAACATATCTATCAAGTCTTGAAACCATCGCTGCAAAACTTGCATGCAGATACTCTCCAAGCGGACGACCATCATACATTCTCTTTGCAGTTACCGGTTGCTCTTTAAATTTTTTAATGTAATAATAATAGGTGCTGTCGTGAGGGACTATTACTTCACCGTGAGGAATAGTATAAGGTAAATAGATAAAGAAAGGGTTTTCTCCGGAGTTTTTAATGTATTGTATTGCCTGCTGATGAATAATGTCGGCCGAATAAACACTGTCTTTAGCAGCAAAATCTATCCGATCATGATTGTTCCATAAATGATCGGGGTAATAATTATGAGCAAGGCTCTGGCAATTGTAACCATAAAACAGATCGAAACCTTTTTTATTCGGATCGCCACTTGTTGTGATATATCCAAGGCCCCATTTGCCAAATGCAGCAGTGGCATAACCATTTTGCTGAAGTATGTTCGCAAAAGTTATTACGGAATCTGGTATTGGTGTTTGTCCTTCTGGTGGATAAGATACATTTCCTCGTATAGCTGTATGACCTGTATGCAAGCCGGTAAGAAAACTTGATCTTGAAGGTGCGCAAACAGTAGAACCGGAATAGAACTGCGTAAACTTCATTCCTTTTTGTGCAAGCTTATCAATATTGGGAGTCTCGATCTTTTGCTGACCATAACATCCAATATCTCCATAACCCAGGTCGTCAGCAAAAATGAAAATGATATTTGGCTTTGTAGTTTTTTGAGCATTAGCGGAAATAACAGTCAGCAAGAATATGATCGCAATAAAGTATTTCATCTTAAGCCTTTGTTGGTCTTGATAAATTTCTCAATGAGATTTTTGTACTCAATCGCATAGGGTTCCGCAAACTTGGCTCCTGTCTCCAAAAGATATACTCGATTTTCGTCAATCATAAATTGCGAATATCTTTTCTCGTACATTATAATATTATTCGGATAGTTATAAACCATTTGTACAATTTTCATGGCGCTGTCACGGTCTGTATTGTTTGCAAACTTCCATTCTTCAAAATGCATTCCAGGTATAAAACCAGTGAACTTATCTTTTTCTGTCCCCACAAAGCCAAGTGTTGTCACTTGAATGTTTTTCATGATGAAGTTTTTGGTAATCGACCTTTTCATATTACAAGTATCGTAGGCTACGGAAAAAGTTTTTGTAGTTTCTTTTTCAATCTTAAGTTTTCCAGTTTTATTGATGTTTGGTTTAAAAAAACCTTTATTCTTTATGAAATTAGCAATTGAATAAAATCGTGCTGTGGGAGTTTTGACTGTGTCTATTGTAAAAGTTGTAATGAGATTGATAGTGTCCTTTCCCGGCGGACACTCCATTATTTGCTGTACTGACCGTTCTTCTTTCCCAGGTTGTTTGGTCTCATGCTTACAAGCATAAATTGTTATTAGCAAGATGTAGAAATAAAAAAAACGCATATAATTTTTTAAGATGCATTGATATGGACTATCCATAAAATAATAACAACCGAAGATAATAAAGCTTCGGTTGTTAGTGCGATAATGTTGCCATGAAAACGGAACGATGAAGTGATTGCGACGCAACAGCCGATGCCATGAAAAACTTAAGCTGGTATCCTAAGGAAAAAGCCCCGAGCAATTCGGGGCTTCAATATTATTAAGATCCTTCGCTGCGCTCAGGATGACATCTTAA
>JBIOVR010000262.1:0-2495 GCA_044867875.1 Chitinophagaceae bacterium | reverse complement strand
CGGGCATTTCTGCATTTTGATCTGCTCCGGATGTTTGCTCCATCTCCTGCCGCTGCAGGTTTAAACACAACTTCTATTCCTTATGTTAGCGATATAAGTCCTTATGCAGTACCAGCTTCAACTACTGGTGCCGTTCTTGACTTATGTATCGCTGATCTGAAAACGGCTGAATCATTACTCAGCCAAACAGATATGACCACTTCACGTTTAACTTATTGGGGCGTGAAAGGTTTATTAGCACGCATCTATCTTTATAAAGGAGATCTTACAAATGCACAGGCTTATGCTTTATCGGTGATCAACAGTAATAAATTTCCCATGATCGCTGCAGTTAATAATGACTGGATGATCACCAAAGAACATTTATTCTCACTGTACAGCAGCCTTAACATATCAACGGAGTATTATAAATCCGTGTTGAATACAACTCCTCCGCTGGGATTTACCACTCAAAACCAGACTGCATTGTATGTAACAGGTGGTGGTGCAACAAGTGACTTCCGCCGTGCTTTTTTGGATCCTACCACAGGAGTAGCTCTTGGTAATACTATTATGCCAAGAAAATGTTATGCAACTAATGCCAACCTTTCAAATGTGCTTCCGATGATCCGGGTTACAGAAATGTACTATATCGCTGCTGAGTGTGCTACTGCTGCGCTTGATTCACTCAAAGCAACTGATCTGCTCGATTCAGTAAGAGTGCATCGTGGTTTACCTAAGTACACACTGGCTGCTTTAAAAACGGACAGCCTGAATATTGAAATAAGAAAAGAATACCAGAAAGAATTCCTCAGTGAAGGACAAATGTTTTATTTCTATAAAAGAAAAAATCTGCCATTCTCTTCATTGCCTTTTACCAAGGTCCCGGTGGTAGCAGATGCATCTTATGTTTTTATAAAACCAGAATAAAAAGCAAATTGTTTTAGAAAAATAAACCGACTGAATAAAGACAACTATTGTTATGAATTACTTCAAAAATAAATTTCCAGGTAAGCATCGATCTTTTTCAATGGTGACGAGTTGTATGTTGTTCCTGTTCTTTATGGCAACAAGCATTGCTTACGGACAGGAAAAAACAATTCCGGTTGTAAAAGGTGTTGTGAAAAATGAGGCTAACGAAGTTTTAGCTGGTGCCACCGTTTCCGTCAAAGGAACAAAGATTTCTATTACCACTAAAAATGACGGAACATTTGAATTAAAAAATGTACCGGAAGAAGCAGTGTTGTCAGTTTCTTATGTTGGACATACAAGAATAGAAATAAAGTTAAAACCCAGCCAGGCTGATGTAACAATAAGAATGGCTTCCTCAACCGCCGTGCTCGGTGAAGTGGTTGTTAATAACGGTTTATATAAAAGACCTGCAGGAAATTTCACCGGTGCTGCCAAAACTTATACAGGTGAACAATTAAAGTCTGTTAATCCTACAAATGTATTCCAGGCATTAGCAGTCGTGGACCCTTCCGTCCGCATTGAACAAAATAATGCACTGGGCAGCGATCCTAACCAATTACCCATTCTCCAAATAAGAGGACAGAATAATCTACCCGTAGGTACTCAAGGCAGTGCTGCTGCAGGTGCTACACCGGTTTCCAATGGTGATATCATGTCAACTTATTTACTGAACCCTAATCAACCTCTTATTATTCTTGATGGTTTTCAATCTACGTTGCAGATCATCTATGATATGGATATAAACCGGATCGCAAGTATTACTGTTTTGAAGGATGCGGCGGCCACTACTGCTTATGGCTCCAAAGCAGCAAATGGTGTGATCGTGGTAGAAACCAAACAACCTACTGCCGGCAGAACCCAGGTAACATACGGGATCAATCTGGCAGTGGAAGTTGCCGATCTTACTTCCTATCATTTACTGGACGCAAATGGTTTACTGGAAGCACAACGCCTTGCAGGAGTTTATTCCGATCCAAATAATCATTTTAACGATGTTGGCTTAAAGCAATGGTATGATTACCGGTTATACCAGGCACAGAGTGGCGTGAATACTTACTGGCTTTCACAACCTGTCCGTAATGGCTTCAGCACTAATCATAGTCTTAATATTAGTGGCGGCGCAAGGTCGGTCCGTTATGGTCTTTCGCTTAATTACAGTAATGGAGTTGGTGTAATGAAAGGTTCAGGCCGGGACAGGCTTGGATTAAATTACAACCTGACTTATTCAAACAAGAATTTTCGTTTTTCAAATAATACCAGTGTGAGTTATGCTAAGGGAGAAAATACTCCATGGGGGAGTTATAGTGATTATGCAAGACAGTTTCCTTTTTTCAAACCAACCGATTCTGCAGGAAACACTATAAAAATATTTGAACCCACTAATACAACATTGGGGTTTACAACACAACCACCCGGAGGCATTTTTACAAATGCTGCCTATAATGCCGGTCTTGAAATGAAAAACTATTCTTATAGCCTTTCATTTGCTAATAACACCAATGTTGAATGGACGATAAACAGGGAAATGAGAATGCGGGCAGGTA
>JBIOVR010000261.1:0-2810 GCA_044867875.1 Chitinophagaceae bacterium | reverse complement strand
TTGAAACAAAAACGGATGGAAGAAAAATTTATACATTAAGAGTAAAGTTTGAATACAATAAAGGAGAAGCAAAACGCCTGATCTTTTCCCTGGAGCCAAATAGTTTTGAAAAAGGAACTTACAAACTCAGTTTGTATCACAATGGTATTCGTATCGGGGAATCAAGCTGGAAACTTAGTTGATTCATTTACCATAAAAAAAATCCCCCGATTTGATTGGGGGATTTTTTTTAAGATCGTCTCTCTGGTGTTTAGAACATATTATATCCATAACTCACATAATATAGACCGCCAACATACGGGCTGCCATAGCCAGTTCTTGCATAGTGATTAAGTATATTGCTACCGCCAATGCGGATCACACTTTTACCTTTGGGCATTCTGTAGCTAACCTGCGCATCAATCGTCCAAAAGGCAGGCAAAGTACCTGAAACAAATGTGCCTTCATAACGATTTTCATCCTGCCATTTTGAGATAATATTAAATCCTATATTTTTCCACACGTTATCATTTCTTAAACTTAGGTTAGCACGATACTTTGGAGCATTAAAGTAGCTTACAAAACCTGCCGGCACATCTTTTAGTTTATCAGAAAATAAATTACCACCAGCAACATAACCACGGTTCAATTGGTACTCAAGACCAATTCCCCAACCAGTTGCTTTTACGGCATCAGGACTATTTTGAATATATGCATAGTTTGTGGATGCAAGCGGATTAAGTGCATTTGTCGGCGATGATGCTTTTACAACTGCTACTCTTGCAAAAAAATTCTTGTATTCGCTGTAGTAACCGTATACATCTACAAAAAGTTTTTTAGTTAAAAGACCTTTATACCCGATCTCTCCAGAGGAAACACTTTCAGGATTTACGGTTCCGAAATTTGAAGCAACAAGCAAAGACGGATTAAACGCTTGCCTTGCTGCAGTAACAGATTCGGCAGTATAGGTTCCTGTATTCAAACCATAACGAGTAACAAACTCTGGCAGTGCTCCAACTAAGGTTACAGATCCTGTATTGAGGTCAATGTATTGATCCTGGTTAGTTGGGAAGCGATAAGCTGTTTGGAATGATAAACGAATATTATTGTCTTTTGCAACACGCATTACTGCGGTAACTCTTGGCGTCCAGCGGCCATCAAAATTTGTTTGATTATCATACCTGATAGCACCTGTAAGTGTAAGGAAATCGTCAAACAATCTTTTCCTTAATTGTACATATCCGCCTTTCTCACTTATCTTAATTGGGCCAGCAGTGTCGGCAAATATTGTTCCCTGAGAATTCATTACCCATTGTTTCCATTGCAATCCTGCCATCACTTCTATTACATCGGAAAAATCAAAGGCATCAGAAACGTTTAGTTGTCCTTCTGCAGCCCACAAATCCGACTTGTCAAGAAATTTAGCTCCACCTTGTCCTATGGGAGTTGTTCTGATCGCTTGCTTTGAATTGTCAAATGCTGATGTTCCAGGCAAAGGCATTCCTGCATCACCAATTGATCTTGCAAATTGATGAGCATTAAGATCACTCGGAGTTTGTCCTGTATTATATACACTATTTTTATAATTAAAATATGCAAAAGTATACTCAGGATACCAGCCAGTACCGTCAGGACGAACACTTGGTTTAAATGCTTCCTGCATTAAACGTCCAAGGGCTGTAGCCTGGTAAGCTTCTCCGGAATTTTCTTGTGTGGTATAACCACGAACAAACCAGTTCTTATGACGTACCTCAAGTTTATGCTGAGCCATGACGAAATTGCGAAGTGAATAACGATCAGCACCAGTATAAACCGTAGTTCCAGTACCCCAGTATGAATTCCACGAGGCTTCAATACCAGGAGTTATTTTATAATGTAAACCGGCGGTGAATTTAAAATTTAACGCTCCATAATCAACAAGGTCTCTTTCATTATAACCGGATCTTGAAACGCTGGTTGTTTGTGGCAGCCAATTATTGCGAAGACCCCAGTAAAGCGGGTCATAAAGTGCAAGTGTTGGTTGTAATGCTGCTGGGTACATTGCATAGATCGCATTTCTTGTAGCCTGGGGAGCACCATTTGGAATTTGCGCATCCAGGGCAGCTTTAATATTCGGAATAGCTCCTCCGGTAGCTGAAGCTACACCCGCAATAATTCCTTGTTGTATCGAATTGGAAACAAGAAATAGATTAGCGGAGGTTTCATCACCATAAACATTCACCCCATCATAGTTAGGATCATTGGTCCGGTTGCCTCCCTTTTTGATCTTGCTATTTGTGCTTGTTCTTGCAACGTCATCAATGTCGTTAGCTTCCCAATCCTTTGCGGACATAATTTGTCCTGTAAGTTTTATAGCGAACTTATTATTGAAAGCTTTTGCCCAACGTAATGACCAGTCATAAAATGGAGCAGCTTTTCTTTGTTTACCATCAATATGATTGATGCCTTGTTTTATATTAAAACTTAACCCCTGGTATTGAAATGGATTTTTGCTATTAATTAATAAAGTACCGTTCATACCGCCAGAACCATACAATGCAGAAGATGCGCCTGATAAAAGCTCCATATTTGCAACATCAGGTTCAGTAAGACCAATAATATTACCCACAGAAAAATTTAAACCCGGCGCCTGGTTATCCATACCATCTATCAATTGATTGAACCGGTTATTCCCGCTTGAAAGAAAGCCACGAGTAGTAACAGTTCTGAATGTTAAGCTGGCCGTATGCATATCCACTCCTTTCAGATTAGACAATGCTTCATAATAGTTAGGAACTGCGGCGTTCCGGAGAGCTGAGCTGCTCAATCTTTCAATAGTTACAGGAGCATCA
>JBIOVR010000260.1:0-10540 GCA_044867875.1 Chitinophagaceae bacterium | reverse complement strand
CTGAAGATACCGGGACTGTATATAAATTTCTCGGGCTCTCTCTATAATCCAAAACCTTTTGATGGTGGGAATACTTTTAATTACAATAGAACAAACCTAAATCTCTCTATAGGCCAAACATTATTTAACAACCGTGTTGTGCTAACTTTTGAAGGCAATTATGATGTACCATTTACTGCAAATACTTCACAGGTAAGCAGTGACCTGCTTACAAATGTCACTACTGAATTTCTTATAAATAAAAGTGGTTCTATCCGTGCATCAGTTTTTTATAAAGAGAACGTTGACTTGTTAACCGGTAGCACCGGTAAATCAAGAAAATATGGAAGCAGCCTCTCCTACCGTAAAGATTTTAACAGAATAGGGGACATTTTCAGACGGAAAAAGAAATTACCACCAGTTCCTCCACCGGCAGATACTCCCTCAAAACAAGGCAACTAATTGATAGATCTCAAAAAGCAAATTCCAAATCCCAACTTTATTTTTTGATTGGAATTTGGAGTTTATGATTTAGAATTTCTACTTATCATTGTCATCCATTATCTCATGTCCCAACTTATCTCTCTTTGTCAACAGGTATTTTTCGTTATGTGGATTAGATGAAATTTCAATAGGTATATTTTCAATGATCTCTAGACCATAACCCATAAGGCCCACTCTTTTCTTAGGATTATTACTGATCAGTTTCAATTTGCAGATTCCGAGATGACGCAGCACCTGTGCACCAATACCATAATCTCTTTGGTCCATTTGAAAACCAAGATGAAGATTTGCTTCTACCGTATCCAGTCCTTGTTCCTGCAACCGGTACGCTTTTAATTTATTTACCAAACCAATACCCCGCCCTTCCTGGTTCATATATAAGATCGCACCTTTGCCTTCTTTCTCTACCATTTTCATAGCAGCATGCAGTTGTTCGCCACAATCGCAGCGAAGTGATCCAAGAATATCGCCGGTAAAGCAGGATGAATGCACTCTTACCATAACTGGTTCACCTTTTTGCCATTCGCCTTTAATTAATGCAAGATGTTCATTGCTGTTGTGTTTTTCTTTGAAAGCAACCAATTTGAAATCGCCATATTTTGTTGGCATATCAACTCTAACCACTTCGTCTATCAATGAATCTCTTTTTATCCGGAACTCTATAAGATCTTTTATAGAAATAATTTTAAACTCAAATTTTTTTGCTACTTCAATTAATTGAGGCAAACGGGCCATTGTGCCATCCTCATTCATTATTTCAACTAAAACACCAGCTGGCTCAAAACCTGCAAGACGTGAAAGATCAATAGCGGCTTCAGTATGTCCAACCCTTCTCAATACACCACCCTTTTTTGCACGCAATGGAAATATATGACCCGGCTTTCCAAAATCAGAAGGCTTTGTTTCAGGATTGATCAATGCCTGGATCGTTTTTGAACGATCATGTGCTGAAATACCTGTAGAGCACCCATGACCTAGCAGATCAACAGAAACAGTAAATGCTGTTTCATGTAATGCGGTATTATTATTCACCATTAATTCAAGTCCCAGTTCATCACAGCGATCTTCGACAAGAGCTGCGCAAATAAGACCACGGCCATGCTTGCTCATGAAATTAACGACTTCGGCACTGGCATGACGGGCAGCAATAATAAAATCTCCTTCGTTTTCCCTGTCCTCATCATCGACAACGATGACAATTCTACCAGTCTTTATATCCTCAATGGCACTTTCAATGCTATCTAACATACAGTATCAGGTTTTTTGGCAAAATTACACACAAACTGGTGGAAGGAAAGTGGAAAATATTTTAATATAAAAAGCAGCGTTTGTCGTATCCTTCCCGATTCTAAAAGATTATATTCCAACAATAATTTGTTAATATTTGGGCATTTTTACTCGGATGGAATTCCCTTTCTTTGCAACAATAAACTAACACATATGCTTAAGAGAATCTTATTTTCACTTGCAATTGTATTAATTGCAGCTTCTTATTCACAGGCACAGGTCACCACCAGTAGTGTTACAGGCAATGTGATAGATGCTGCTTCAAAGGAACCACTTGTAGGCGCCAGTATCACTGCCACTCATACACCTTCAGGCACAAAATATACTGCCTTGTCATCCAAAAGCGGTGAATTTACAATTCATGATATGAGGGTCGGAGGTCCATACCTAGTTGTTGTATCTTTTGTCGGCTTTGAATCTGTCACTTATGATGATGTGATGCTAAAACTTGCAGAATCATTTCTGTTAGAAGTGACACTGAATAAAAAAGAAGGAACGCTTGAAAACGTTATTATTAGCACAACGAAAAGAAACCCAATATTAAATTCAAGCAGAACAGGTGCAATGACTAACATTGGGGTACAGGCCATAAACAACTTGCCTAGTATCAACAGGAGTGTAAACGATTTTACTCGCCTTACACCGCAAGCGAATGGTACTTCGATCGGTGGTGGTAATTACAGGCAAAACAATTTTACTGTCGACGGCGCTGATTTTAATAACTCATTTGGAATTGGTATAAACCTTCCTGCAAACGGTTCTCCAATTTCTATAGATGCTCTTGAAGAGATATCAGTGAATGTGACTCCTTATGATGTACGCCAATCAGGTTTTATTGGAAGTGCTATAAATGCTGTTACACGTTCGGGCACAAATCAATTCCAGGGATCTTTTTATCATTATTTCAGGGACGCTAATAACCAGGGAAACCAGGTAAACAAAACTATTTTTACAAAACCCCCATTTGAATTCAGACAATTTGGTGGCCGTTTTGGCGGACCGATCATTAAGAATAAATTATTCTTTTTTGTGAATTATGAAACGGATAACCAGCCAAAACAAATTCAATCACGATTTGCCGCTACTTCTTCAGCTCCCTATGGTAGTGCTTCCAATATTGCGCGGCCAACCGCAACAGAGCTTGATGAGATCAGCGGCTATCTAAAATCAAAATACGATTATGATACGGGTCCTTATGAAAACTATAATACAGAAATTGAAAGAAAGAAATTTGTTGCCCGCATTGACTGGAATATAAATTCAAAACATAAATTAAATATGCGCTATAGCCAGGTAGAAGGTTTTGAGCCAACTGCTCCAAGTACTTCCACTACTGGTACTGGTAATTCATTCGCTACAGGCGCAGGTCGTACGGATATCAACGCACTTTGGTACAGCAATTCACAATATCTGCAAGGAGCAAACTTTTACTCATTTGCTGCTGAATTGAATTCAAAGCTTGGTAAACTTTCAAATACACTCCGGGCAACTTATACTTATCAGAACGATTCCCGTGAGACGCCCAGTTCACAATTTCCTTTTGTAGATATTTTAAAAGATGGTTCTCCGTTTACGTCTTTCGGTTATGAATTGTTCAGCTATGGTAACTTAAGAAAAGTAAAAATGTATTCTTTTGTTGATAATCTTACCTGGAGATCAGGGATACACAACTGGACAGTAGGGGGACAAGTTGACTGGAGTGAAACGATCAACGGC
The DNA here is from genome assembly GCA_044867875.1 of Chitinophagaceae bacterium. Taxonomy (GTDB): domain Bacteria; phylum Bacteroidota; class Bacteroidia; order Chitinophagales; family Chitinophagaceae; genus VBAS01. The sequence goes on along the minus strand of JBIOVR010000260.1, from coordinate 7,054 downwards.
TTTCAGCGTTTTGGCTTAGGTTATTTCCGTTTTAATTCATGGGATGATTTTAAAAATGGTGTAAAACCAACGGACTATGCGCTTACATATTCTTTGGAAAAAGGTTTTGCACAAGCATTCCCAACCTTCCAGTTCATGCAATATTCTGCTTTTGGACAGGATGAGATCGCACTCAATAAAAAATTTAAACTTACACTCGGATTAAGACTTGATCTTCCAACCTATCCGGAAATAGATGAAGTAAAAACACATCCGATCGTTGCAGGCCTCACATTCGCAGATGGCTTAAAAATAAATACCGGCAACTTGCCCAAACAGACCCTGATGTGGTCGCCACGAGTTGGATTTAATTATGATCTCTATGGTAATCGCTCATTACAGATCCGTGGCGGTACTGGAATTTTCACTGGAAAGGTTCCTTTTGTTTGGATAGTTAGCCAGGTTGGTGACGCAGGTATGTTACAGGTTACTCAATCATGGAATGGAACTGCAAATACTCCTGGTCCTTTCAATCCTGATCCTGCTGCTTACAGACCGGCCACTGTGCCAGTTGCAGGCTCAGTTGTCCCAAGTGCAATTTCAGCATTTGACGAGAATTTCAAATTTCCAAGAACATGGAAAACAAGTCTTGCAATTGACACTAAACTTCCATGGAACATGATCCTTACTGTAGAAGGTATAGTAAATAAAGATATCAATGCAACAGTTTTTAAAAATGTTAACCTGGTTGCTCCACAGCCTTTAAATACGGTAGGATATCCAGATGTTAACAGGTCAATGTACCCGGTTAATAATCAGCAAAAATTCATTAATCCATTAACCAATGCGGGTTTACCTAGTGCATCAGGTACAGGTTCCTTTAATGCTGTATATGTAACCAATGACAAACGCGGTGTATATGCATCACTCACTGCAAAAGTTGACAAAGCATTCAGAAATGGACTTGCCCTTTCATTGGCTTATGTCAAAACGTTTGCAAATAGTTTGTTTGATGGCGGTGGTGACCAACCACTATCAGCATGGCAGAGCACACCAACTTATAATTCACCTAACACGCCAACACTTAGCTATTCAGGCTTTACAGTTCCTGATCGCTTAGTTGCATCTTTCACGTATAGAAAAGAATATTTCAAACATTTTGCAACTACCATTTCAATGATGTATGCAGGATCGATCGATTACAGGTTCTCTTATGTTTATGGCGCTGATTTCAACCGCGATGGATTCAATGGTAATGATCTTATCTATATCCCAAAAAATCCATCTGAAATTACATTTAGCGCTTTCACATATCCAAATGGTGTTAATTATACCGCAGCAGAACAAAGTGCATTGTTCTTTAAATATATTGACCAGGACAAATACCTGAGAGCACACAAAGGACAATATGCAGAACGTAACGGCGCACAGGCACCCTGGAGAAACCAGGTTGATATCAAACTCATCCAGGATATCTTTATGAATGTTGGTAAAACTAAAAATACGATCCAGCTTACTCTTGACATTTTCAACTTTGGTAACCTGTTGGATCCAAACTGGGGTAAAGTAAAAACAGTCAATGCTTCATCTGTACTGGTTCCAACCAATCAGAATTCACTTGTACCTGGTGGTTCTGTTATGCCAACTTTCCGGCTTGCTACGGATAGAAATAACCCGATCATTGATACTTTCAGAGATAACGTTAGCGTTGCTTCTACTTACTATATGCAAATGGGATTGAGATATATTTTCAATAACTGATATTTTCATTCTAATAAAAAAACCTCCCCGATTAAATCAGGGAGGTTTTTTTATTTTGATCAATACCCTTTTACTAAAGACCTAAGTTCTCAATTGCTGGTTTCGTATTAATTCCCCACCCCCATTTCAAAAAAGCCGGCATAGCCTTTCCCCAAGTTTTTACATCATGCTTTCCGTTTTCATAATTTACATACCTGATATCATTATTGTTTCGATACCCTTTTTTTTCTAACTCTTCAATTAAGCCAAGCGTATCATCAATTGAATCGATGATCCCGTTATTATTTCTGTCCATCTTTTCATCAAGAGAACCGGTGGTAAAATAAAATTGTAGCCCCGGCTTATAATCACCTTTCCTTATAATTTTGTGTATGATGCGATCGGTGGCTTCATTATAGCCTTGATCCAGATCTTTTGATCTCCACCACAATGAGCCAGAAAACACCGCTGCTTTTGAAAAGTATTCAGGATAATGCCAAACAGTATCAATGGCCGAAAGACCACCTAATGAAAAGCCAGCATAGGCTTTTTCTTTAAAATTATTACCAAAGTTTTCAAATAAGTAAGGGATCAATTCATTTAAAACAAATTGCTGATGCAATCGGGCTTTTGCTCCCCGGCCTTTATAATCCAACTCGTTTGCCGTTCCATATTCCATTTTTCTTTCAGCACTGCAATGAATGCCGACACAAAGAATGGGTTCTATTTCTTTTTGTTCATAGAGTTCCGCCAACATCTGATCGAAATAAAATTTAGGAAGATCCTGCCCATCGTTTATTATTAAAAGGCTCACATGTTTGTCATCTGGACTTACTAGTGGAAGATAAATATCTATAAGGACATCTCTGTCAAGGTGAATAGAATGGCGGACTATATTTTGTACGGGGACTGAAACCTGCTTCAAACGCTGCATTTGGGCAAAATTAAGGGATGCGTACTAAAGATAACGGTGCTTTGTTTTGAAACAATCTTGTTTCTTTTTTGTTTATCTTCTCTTTAAAAAATACATTTGATTACTTACCAGCCCCCCGAAAATCATTAATCAATTCAAATCAATTTTTATGAAGAAGATCGGTGTGTTACATGGAAAAGAAAGAAGTTTTCCAATGGCTTTTGTAGAAAAGGTCAATAGTAAAAATATTTCCGGTATCACCGCTGAACCTGTACATATTGATAAGGCGATGCAAGGCGAGCCAACCGGTTATGCTGTGATCATCGATCGCATATCACAGGATGTTCCTTTTTACCGCACATGGCTAAAAAATGAAGCATTAACAGGCACCGCCGTTATCAATAATCCATTTTGGTGGTGCGCCGATGATAAATACTTTAACAACTGCCTGATGACAAAAGTGGGGGTGCCGATCCCAAAAACTGCGATCATTCCTTCAAGGGATCATCCAGATGATACTACAGAAGAATCATTTAGCAATCTTGCTTACCCAATGGATTGGGAAACCATATTTAAATATGTCGGTTTTCCTGCGTATATGAAACCATTTGCCGGCGGTGGATGGAAACATGTATATAAATTAGACAGCAAAGAGGATTTTTTTGATAAGCATAGCGAAACAGGTCAGTTGGTAATGTTGTTACAGGAAGAAATTGTATTTACAGAATATTACCGCTGTTATTGCATCGGCAGAAAACATGTTCGCATCATGCCTTATGAGCCACGCAATCCGCATCATCTTCGTTATGTAGCAAGTTTTACTCCATCACCTGAACGACTAAAACAAATGGAAGATATTGTTCTGCGCATTTGCAATTATCTTGGTTATGATTTTAACACCGTAGAATTAGCGATCAGAGATGGCGTTCCATATGCAATAGATTTTTGCAACCCTGCCCCCGATGCAGAACGCAGTAGTGTTGGAGAAGAAAATTTTGCCTGGGTAGTGGAAACTGCAGCCAACTATGCAATTGAAAGAGCCATGGAACAAAAAAATGGCCAGGATAATTTGACATGGGGTGAGTACGTGAAAAGGGGAGCTAATAAGGCATCATTGGTATAGGGATTTGTAATTGGGAATTTGTAATTAGGAGTTTGCAGGGTATTTAAACTTTGATAATTTACAAATGAATTATAAAGGATATAAGGAATTGGAATGTTATATTCAGGCAAGATTACTTAGAACGTACATCTCTGAATTAACAAAAAAATTTCCTCAACATGAAAAATTCCTGCTTATAGCACAAATTATAGACTCTTCAAAATCTGTAACCCGAAATATTGCCGAAGGCTATGGAAGATATACTTATACTGACACGAGAAATTTTTTTATTATATCTCGTGGTTCAGTCACCGAAACAATGGAACATTTAACAACAGCAAGTGATGAAAAATATATCACAGAAGAAGAATTAAAAATTGGTGAGGAAAAATGCGAATTGGTATTTAAACTCATCAATGGCTATATTTCTTATTTGGACAAATCAAAAACTAAAAAACCATCCACACACCCAAATTCCTAATTACAAATTCCTAATTCCTCAAGATGGCAACACTCAATTATAAAACATTTACTCTCGGCGTAGAAGAAGAATACATGGTGCTTGACCCTGAGACAAGAGAATTGAAAAGTCATGAACAGAAAATAGTGCATGAAGGTCAAAAAGTGATAAAGGATAAAGTAAAGGCTGAAATGCACCAGGCTGTAGTGGAAGTGGGAACAGATATTTGCGCTGATGCAGATGAAGCATGGCAGGACGTAGCAGCTTTAAGAAAAACAATTTCAGAAATTGCAGGCGGTCTGGGTTTTGCAATGGGTGCTGCAGGAACACATCCATTCAGTCATTGGGAAAGCCAATTAATAACTGATCATATTCGCTATAATGAATTAGTAAATGAATTACAAGAGGCTGCCCGCAGCAATTTAATTTTTGGATTGCATGTACATGTGGGAATGGAAAACCGGGAGATGGCAAATCATATAGCAAACAGTACAAGATATTTTTTACCGCATATATATGCACTGAGTACCAACTCACCTTTTTGGGAAGGAAGACTTACCGGTTATAAATCTTTCCGGACAAAAGTGTTTGACAAATTTCCCCGTACCGGTATTCCTGAAGCTTTTGACAGCATTGAAGCCTATGAAAACTATGTGAAGTTGCTTGTGAAAACAAACTGTATTGATAATGCAAAAAAAATATGGTGGGATCTAAGAGTACATCCATTTTTTAATACTGTTGAATTTCGCATTTGTGATATCCCGCTTACGGTTGATGAAACGATCACTATTGCTACTCTTTTCCAGGCTGTATGTGCAAGAATTTATCTTTTGCGTAGCAAGAACCTGAATTTTATTCAATACTCCCGGGCATTGCTTAATGAAAATAAATGGAGAGCCAGCCGCTATGGTATTGATGGCCGAATGATCGATTTTGGAAAAGAAGAAGAAGTGAACACCCGTGCACTCTTATACGAACTCCTTGATTTTATTGATCCCGTTATTGATCATCTTGGCAGCAGGCATCGTCTTGCACATATCCATAAGATTTTGGAAAATGGAACCGGCGCTGACCGCCAATTGAAAATATTTGAAGAATCAAAAAACCTGGTTAGTGTCGTAGATTATATCAGGCAACAATTTTTAGCTGGAATTTGATATTTTTAACCACAAATATTAATTATGTTTTCTATTAAAAGATCTTTATCAATTGTGTTAGCTTGTGTGTTTGTAATAGCATGCAATCAATCTGAAGACAAGGACGCAACTGCAACCAGTACAACAGAAAGCTCTTTATCCACTAGTCCCAGTCCCACAACGGTAACTACTATTCAGGATATTTGGGTGCTTGATAGCCTAAACAATAAAGCGCCGGACTCAAATTATTTTTCTCATGGTACTCCTTATTTTGATTTTAATCTTGATAAGAAAACTTTTTCCGGCCATACAGGTTGTAATGGTATAAATGGAAAACTAAGTGAAGTAAACGGAAAATTAGTTTTTGACAGCCTGCAATTCTCAACAGAAGTATGCAAGGATAAAGGATTTGAGAAAAAACTGCTTAAAGCATTTAAGAGCGGAGTTACGTATACTATTTTAAACGATAGATTGCATATGAACATAGACCCCACAACTGTTTATATTTTTAGAAAGATCAGGCGCTGATCATATTAAGAGTTCGTCTGTTCCCCGGTATTTTACAAGGCAGATGTTAATTTCAACATCTGCCTTTATTTTTGCTGCATGTCATTCTCAATAGATACTTCAAAAATTGTTTTGCGGCCCGTTACTGTCACCTTCCTAGAAATGCATGAACCCCAAGAGTTACCCATCCCTTTGGCTGGTACTCATTTCGGACTGCTACTTAATCCAATTCCTGTTAATGAGTACAGGAAATTTTATTACGGGGTTGGCCAAAAACATTTTTGGCTTGACAGAATGGTAATGCGTGATGAGGAATTGTTTGATAAAATAAATGCTAGCAATGTTGATATTTTTCTTTTCTATGTAAATAAAGAGGTAGCAGGATATATTGAATTTGTAAAAGAAGAAAAATATGTAGAGATCCTCTATTTTGGATTAATGCCCGCTTTCATTGGCAAAAGTTATGGCAAATACTTTTTACAATGGGTAATTGCAAAAGCATGGAGCTATCAGCCTGAATGGATACAACTCAACACCTGCACCCTTGATCATCCCAATGCTTTAGGAACCTATAAAAAAGCTGGCTTCGCAGAAGTGAGAACAGAAATACACCAACGAAGGGTACTTACCTGAAAACGGTCACTTAGTTTCTTCCACTTTTACATTAAGCATTATATCCGGGTGTTTATTTGGAGAATTCACTGCACTCAGTACAGTGAATTTCAATGAGACATTGGGTTTTCTTTCAATTGTCTTTACTTCGACCATTGTCTTTTCGCCAGCTTTGAGTGTGATCATGTCATTATTGTTATGCAATGTATAGCCTGTTTGATTCTGCAGTATAATTTCTGTGCTTGACAAATTTTCAATTTCAACTCCCAACACATTGTATTTACCAATATATTTTGCAGATGTAACCTTCAATGAACTTTCGATCAACGGCACAAGAAATTCATTGCGTCCGATCAGCAGGTTTTTATATACGGCAACTGTACGCCTGTTCATGAGTGCATCTTTTATGCTTTCAGCAGTTCTTTCTTTTGCAAAAACCAATGTGATGGGTCTATGCCCGCCTTCCGGAACTTTAAAATCCCAATCGATCAGTTTATGAATATCACTGTTGCCCATGATCGTTAAATTGTTGTCCAATGCAATTTGTAATGCTTCAATCGAAAAGGTCTGATCGTTTGCCACCTCAATACCATCAAGCAATTTCT
>JBIOVR010000259.1:0-5315 GCA_044867875.1 Chitinophagaceae bacterium | reverse complement strand
TGACTGGTAGGTTTTTTATACTGCGAGAAATCCACATTCTTTTTTGAATGCATGATCATCTCGATCTTTCGCATGTCTGTTTCATTATTCAATATCTCATCCCGTTCCCGCAGTGCGGACAGGTTATCTTTAAAAACTGCGAGCTGTGAAGCGATTTTATCTGGTGGCAATATAAGATCAGCATAACCCATTTCTGCAGCATGATTTGGCATGTCATGGTATTTTGCAGAATCATCCTGCGAAAATGTTATTCCTCCTTCAGCTTTGATCGCTTTTAAACCAAGTGTACCGTCTGTGCCGGTACCGGATAATAAAACGCCGATCGCATTTTCCTTGTAAGTATTAGCCAGAGATATAAAAAAAGAATCAATGGGATAAAACATTTCTTTGACAGGTCTCGGTTTCAATTTTAGTGTACCATCAGCAATTGTAATGACTTTATTCGGAGGGATCACATAAACATGATCCTTCTCGATCTTCATTTCCGGTTCGGTTTTCACAACCACCATCCGCGTTTTTCGTTCTAATATTTCAGGTAATAAGCTTTCATGTGTTGCCGAGATATGCTGCACATACACATAAGCCATTCCGAGATCGGGCGGTAAATTATTCAGAAAATTGCTAAATGCTTCGAGACCACCGGCAGAAGAACCAATACCCACCACAGGGAATGGTTGAATGTTTTTGGAAGTTTTTGACCCGGTTTTTTTAGTTTTTATTTCCGGTTTTTTTGGCGTAAGAATTTGTTTGCCATTTTGCTTTTCAGCAACGGCCTTCCTATTGATTATTTTTTTTTCTTTTGAACTGCCCCTTTTCATTGTCGATGTCCGGAATGCCGGACGGGAAAGGTACGTTATTGTATTTGCCTATTTTTTTTTTAAAAAAAAAAAAGGAACTATTACAATGTTGCAACAGATTAAAGCATTGGTCATAAATTAGTCATCATTTATTTTAAATAGTAACTCTTTTAATTTTACTATATGAGTTTGCATTTGCTCTGCCCTTTCTGAATATTCTTTGCTTACTTTTTGTAGTCCTCTATCATTGTAGCTTTTTGCGTTCTTCAGCAATAAAAGTCTTCTTTCCTCCATCATTCTTACTGACACCCATAGAGTATGTTCAATAGATTCCGATTGTTTATAAAGTAAATCTCTTTCAGTATATGAGTGACCTATATGACAACGAAAATGCAGGGACGGTTTGTCTATTTGCCATAACCCACCACCGCAGTCAGGACATGAATAAATTGTTTTTTTACCCAGCTGGCTCACTTTTTCAATGCTCGTGGCTGCTCTTTCTGACAATTTGGATTCCATTGTTACCATCTCCGGTGGTGTTATGCCTTTTGGTTTTGCATTCTTTGTTATTTGCAAAATAGCATCACCCATTTTTTTTAGTGATGTACAATAGTCGGCCTCCATCGTCTCCAAAACAGATAAAGGCATATCGGGATATTCCGCTTCATTGGGATCTTGCACGATCGTGTATCCACCACTTTGTTTGATCGCATTCATTCCCACAGTGCCATCGTTTAAGAAACCTGTAAGGATAATACCGATCGATCTTTCGCCAAAATCAGCAGCAATGGAACGGAACAAAACATCTATGGATGGCCGAAACCGGTTCTCTGTGGGTCCATGCCCCAAAAGGATATTTTTATCCTTGACGAGTAAATGAGCATTCGGACTAGCTAAATAGATAGTACCAGGCTCTATGGGTTCTTTATCATTTGCGATCTTGCACAAGAGTTTTGTATGCTTTTTCAATCTTTCAAGAAGGATCTCAGGCATTGCAATTTTAGATAAATGAAATACCACAAATACCGCAGCGTTTAAGTTGGCTGGCAATTGCGATATCAGCTCACTAACAGCATTCGTACCACCAGCTGACGCTCCGATACCGATCGCAAAAAATGATGATTGAGGCTTTGAGTTACTTCTATTATTTCTACCAGTTCTTTTATTCAGTTCCGGCTCTGGTGCCTTTTTCTTATTGCGCATAGCTCCCTTTTCAAAATTGCTTCATCCAATATTAGGCCGAAACAATTGAGGGTTTGATCAACAAGTTTGGTTTTAAAAGTCATTTTGTAGAATAATATAGTGGGATTAAATAGATGTCCAAAGCTTAATAATTTTTCAAAGCTGGCTACAAAATTTTATTCCTCAAGGCGTTTCAACAACAATTTTACTGGTATATTAATTGTTTTATAGATAAAAAATACATCTATGAAACTTGCAACAATGTTATTTAAAGCAGGCTTGGCGAGTGCCGGCGCCGGAATTTATTTATACTTTAAGAAGCTTTTTAAAAGCAAAAAGCACACAACTAAAGAACCGGCAAAAAATTTAAAACAAACAAAAGCAGTTAAAAAAACAATAGCAAAGCCGAGGAAAAAAAGATCTGTGGCCATTCCAAACTAAATATCAATGCTAGTAACATTGATGTTACATTTGTCTTTGCACGGTTCTTGTAATTAATGGAAAGGGAGGATACTCTATCAATTAATAAATCCATTGTACCAAAGACAAACTAAATGATCAGATCTTCATTATTACTGCTTTTATGTTTATTACAAGCAGTTTACGCTATTTCTCAGCTTCTTCAACATGACTCTACCGTCAACAAACACAACAGTTTTGTTGATTCAGTAAGCATGCCTTTTTCGACAAAATATAAGGCATCTGCATCTAAAGAATTTTTTTGGGGAAAACATTACCGTAAAGAATGGGGCACTACCGTAAGTTTCCCTGTCTTAGATATGAAAACTTTTAAGGGTGGGTTGACTCCGGACAAGTTAGGTGGCGGTCATCAATCAAAATCATTAAGGGTTATTGCTGGTGATGGAAAAGAGTATGTGATGAGAACGGTTGAAAAAGATCTCACTCCCTTAGTACCTGAAAATTTAAAAGGAACATATTTACACAGGCAAGCAAATGACCAGTTAAGTATGGTTCATCCATATGGAGCATTAATAGTAGCAAGGCTGGCTGAAAAGATCTCGATCTTTCATATGAATCCTGAAATAATATTTGTTCCAAATACAGAAGCACTGAAAGAGTTTCGCGATACGATAGGCAATAAGCTTTGTTATTTTGAAGAACGACCCACCGGGAAAGGATGGGAACATTCTGAAATTGCAGGCAATGCTGATGAAATTGAAAACACAGAAGATATTTTAGAAAAATTTGCAAAGGATACCAAGTACAGGATGGATCAAAAAGCGTTGTTGAAGGCGAGGTTGTTTGATATGGTGATAAACGATTTTGACAGGCATGAGGATAATTGGGATTGGGCAAAATTTTCACAAAGTGATCCATCAGGAGAAAAGGATAGCATAACGCTGTATAAAGCTTTTCCAAAAGACAGGGACCATGCGTTATCAAGAGTTGATGGATTGATCATGCATTTTGTTGCTATGCCATGGGCCATACGTCCTTTAGAAAATATGACCAAAAGAGTAAAAGATGTTTTGGGAGAAAGTTATGCAGCAAGAAATCTTGACCGTCAATTCTTAAATGAAGTTACAAAAGAGGACTGGCAACAGACCATTTCAACGATACAATCATCACTGACTAACGATGCAATAAAAGAGGCGATTGATATAGTACCCCCTGAAGTAAATAAATATTCCGGTGATTTTTTAAAGGAAAAATTGATACAGCGAAAAGATAATCTTTCAAAATATGGAATGAAATATTATCGCAAGCTAAATAAATATGTAACCATAACAGGTTCAGCTAAAGAAGAAAATTTTAATATTGTTTTTTTAGACGATGCAATGTCTGTTACTGGAATGAATAAAAAGAATGATACTTTTTATCATCGTGTATTTTATCCCGATCAAACAAAAGAAGTAAATATTTATGGTCTTGAGAGTAAAGACCATTTTACAATTTCCGGTAATGCAAAGAATAAATTTAAAGTTCGAATAATTGGTGGCGAAGAAACTGATACATATATAACTGACAGAACAGCTTCCGGGAAGAAGGTCCAAATTTATGATGTACAGGATAGCATCTATGTGAATGAAAAAAAATACCGTGTCAATCGGAACGAAGATACTTTGTATCAATATAAAAGAAACGGTACAAAATACGATTGGTTCATGCCATTTATTATTCCGGGTTATAACCCTGATGATGGATTGCATTTCGGCCTAGGCTTCAAGTATAAAAAACAAAAATGGGGCAAGACACCTTTTGGATGGGAACAGAGTTTAAGGATTGAATATGCAACTCAATCAGGCTTTCTTGGATTTAGTTATAAGGGATTATTCAAACATGTTTTTGGTAAATGGGACCTGGATCTTATTGCAATGTACAGGGGACCAAAATTTGTTTTTAATTATTATGGAACCGGCAATGAAACCGATTTAATAGTAGATGATAAAACTTTTTACAGAACAGGTTTAAAAGCATTATCGTTCAATCCGGGCATTACCAGGGAATCCGATCATGTGTATGTTCGTTTTAGTTTAGAGTATGATGAAGTAAAGGTTTTAAAAACGCCGGGCAAGTTCATCAGTTCAGCTTTTGCTGAAGTTGATCCACGAATATTTTCAAGGCAGCACTTTGCGGGTGTACGTGGCGATTGGAGTTATTCAAGTGCTGATGTAAAGAAAAACCCATCAAGAGGCGTGAACATTGAAGCGGGATTTAATGGCAGGGATAATCTTGACAAGACTTCCTCTTACTTAAATCTTCGGGGTTCATTTTCTTTTTACCAATCATTAGGAAAATCGTTAGTGTTTGCTCACCGTACAGGTGCTGCTACAAATTTTGGTGATTATGATATTTATTTTGCAAATACATTAGGAAGAAGTGAAAATCTTCGTGGTTTTTGGCGCTATCGTTTTTCAGGAAAAACAAGTTTTTATCAGAATACAGAATTAAGACTGGCTTTATCAAAAAGAAAAAACTTTGGCATGATGGGCTTTTTTGATGATGGAAGAGTTTGGGTAGAAGATGAAGATTCAAAAACATTTCATGTGGGATATGGTGGTGGATTGTATTTTATACCATTTAATGCATTGGGGATAAATCTATCTTATGCAACATCAAAGGAAACATCAATGATCTTGATAAAAACAGGATTTCTTTTCTAGCTCAAAAGAATTGTTACTGTACAAGTGTGCGACGCAACAGACGATGATAGTAGAACCAGAGCTGATCAACAAATACTTTTAATCTTTTGCGATCTTTTTATAGCTTGCAACAACACCACGAATCAACGAAGAACTAAATCCCTGGTGTTCCATCTCATTAAGACCGGCAATCGTACATCCTTTTGGTGTGGTTACCTTATCGATCTCATGT
>JBIOVR010000258.1:0-14704 GCA_044867875.1 Chitinophagaceae bacterium | reverse complement strand
AATTCCCTTTTCGTTGTATTTTTTATAATTTCCTTTTAGAGGACCGAAGTTAATATCCCGTCTGACCGTCTCTTGTCTTCACTTTCTTTTTACCTGCATTCTTTTTTTCGTAATCAAGAACTGCTTGTGGCTTTGCAGATGTTTTTTTACCTGTAGTATCTGTTTTTGATTTTGCTGTTGAACCTGTGCTTATATCGATCGGCGCTAATTCATCTTCTACTGTACCTGCAACAGTTAATTTATCGAGTTTATATTGTTCAGTTTTAACAACAGTACCAAATTCAGGATCAAAGAATTTCCAGGTACCATGGCGAAGTGTATGACCATCTAATTTTATAACTTCTTTCCGAACGACTTTAGAAGGATCATTCAGACCATAAATATCAATAGTGTCATAAGGATTATCGGGGTTCACTGCTTTCCAGCTTTCTTCACGTACTGGCTGGCCAAATGGATTATAGTACATGCACCGGCCATTTTTATTTCCCCACCTGTAATTTTCAATTGCTAAGAGGTCGCCTTCCAATGTAAACTGCTGCCATTGCCCTTCTTTTTTGCTATTGATATAAACGCCTTGTTCTTCATAACCTTTTTCACCACGAAGTGGTGGCAATTCATTTACCCAACGGCCCTGCTTCATTCCTTTCATATCGACACAGTTCAGCGTATCACCTTTTACACCGATCATAAAAGTTTTGCACTGTGAATAACCGTTGACAGAAATCAAGAGAATAATAAATAGGATGTAACGCATTGTTTAGTAAGTTTGGAAATTCCTTAATGGATTCATTTACTACCAAAATTAATAACGAAAAATGACTGGTTTTATGTTTCACCTGTTAAAATTTAAGCACATTACACATTATGCTAAATCACTGCTGTTCATTAGCCTGTTAGCAAATTTTCACATCATCACAATAGCACAAATCGCTCCAACCTCTGCAGAAGAGAGAATGAAGGCGGTACAACAACGAAAAGAACTGGAAAAAAGGTCTGTAGTCAACGATATAAGCTTTCGCAATATCGGACCCGTAACAATGAGCGGAAGAGTTGACGATATAGAAGCAAATCCTGATGATCCTTCTGAGTTTTATGTTGCTTATGCATCCGGAGGATTGTGGTACACAAAAAATAATGGTCTTTCCTTCAAATCAGTTTTTGATTCTGAAGATATTCTTACAATTGGCGACATCGCTGTTGATTGGAAAACAAAAACTATCTGGATAGGAACAGGCGAAGTAAATAGCAGCCGTTCATCATATGCAGGGATCGGCGTTTATAAAAGCACTGATGGCGGCAAGACATGGGAATATCTTGGTTTGCCCGATTCGCAACATATAGGAAAAATTCAATTGCACCCAACAGATAATAATATAGCATGGGTAGCAGTGCTTGGACATTTATATTCTCCGAATAAAGAAAGAGGGGTTTATAAGACAATCGATGGCGGGAAAACCTGGAAGAAAACTTTATACGTAGATGACAATACAGGCGCAGTGGAAATGGATATTAATCCACAAAATCCGAATGAGGTATATGCAGCTATGTGGTATAAAACAAGAAGTGCATGGAATTTTGAAGAAGCTGGAAAAACAAGCGGTATTTATAAAAGTACTGATGGAGGTAATACATGGAAATCAATTAGCGGGGCTGGCTCTGGTTTTCCAACCACTGATAAATTGGGAAGGATCGGTTTATGCGTTTATCCCAAAAACCCGCAGATCGTATATGCAGTTCTTGACAATCAGAATAACAAGCCTGATACTGCGAAAAGAGATACGAGCTTTTACTTAATTACTGATTTTAAAAATCTGACAAAAGAACAATTCGCACAATTAAATAATAAAAAACTTGATTCATTATTAATGCGCAGCAGGATGTATCCGCGGTATAACGCAGCAATGTTAAAAGAAGGAGTGGCAAATGATAAATATAAACCTACGGTGCTTTATGATTATTTAAATGTAAATACGGGTTTTGAATCAAATCCTATTGGTTGCGAAATTTACCGCAGTGATAACGGAGGCCAAAGCTGGAAAAAAATAAACGAGAAAGAAATAGGAATGTTCTTTAGTTACGGTTACTACTTTGCCAAAATCTATGTGTCGCCTTATAATGAAAACAAAGTCTATATTCTTGGTTTAAATGCCATGGAATCAACAGATGGTGGAAAGACATTTAAAAACATCGACAGAAATAATGTGCATTCAGATCATCATGCACTCTGGATAAATCCAAAAAAAGATTCTCATCTTATCAATGGCAATGATGGTGGTGTAAACATCACTTATGATGATGGCGAGGTTTGGTTCAAAGCAAATACACCGGCGGTTGGACAATTCTATAACATCACTACAGATAATGCAAAACCGTATAATGTTTATGGTGGATTACAGGATAATGGAGTTTGGTACATTCCATCGCAAACGAATAGAAATCAATTTGGAGGTGGTCTTGGACAAACAGCCGGTAATGAAGTAAATGTTGGTGGAGGATATGGAATGCAGGTACAAATAGATACCAGGGATAATGCTACATTTTATTATGGTTCACAATTCGGAAGTTATCAAAGAACAAACAGGATAACAAGAGATAACAATCGCAGGATCACACCGAGGCATGAACTGGGTGAATTCCCGTACCGTTTTAACTGGCAATCTCCTATCTTAATAAGCAGTCATAATCCTGATATAGTTTATTTCGGCAGCAATCATTTTCATCGCAGCATGAACCAGGGTGATACGATGATAACTATGACAGCGGATCTTACTAATGGAAAAAAAGAAGGAGATGTTCCTTATGGTACACTAACTACTATTTCTGAATCGCCAACAAGATTTGGTTTGATATATGTCGGAACTGATGACGGGAATATACACTTGACAAAAGACGGCGGTTATACATGGGAACAATTGAATCAACCGGCAACTCCCGAAATTAAAAGTCAAAAGTCAAAAGTCAAAACTAAAGACTCACGACTCATGACTCACGGCTTGTGGGTGAGCAGGATTCTTGCATCACAACATACAGAAGGAAGAGTCTATTCAACATTAAATGGTTATCGCATTGACAACTTTGCTCCTTATGTATACGCCAGTGATGATTACGGAAAAACGTGGGTGCAAATTGGAAAAGACCTTCCGAATGAACCGGTGAATGTTATTCGTGAGGACCCAAAGAATGACAGCATACTTTATGTTGGTACAGATGGCGGGCTTTATATAAGTCTTGACAAAGGAAATAGCTTTATGATGTGGAATAAAGGTTTACCAAGATCAGTACCCATTCATGATATTGCTATTCAACAAAGAGAAAATGAAATAGTGCTTGGCACACATGGCCGCAGTATTTATATCGCTAAACTTGATGAAGTGCAAAAGAAGGCCAAAAAATAAAATTGACCTCCTGCATTTGAAAATAAAAAATGTCCCACCTAAGGCGGGACATTTTTTTTGCGCAATGATTTTTTAGTTGATTTTGTTTACAGCCATTTCTCTTGTGATAGTTTCATTAGTACCGGCAACATAAACTTCTGTTTTATTAGTGCTGCCAGCTCTTATTTCGAAACGAAGACCACCTTCAGGAATTATCTCTTCCGTATCGATACGATACTTACGGGAAATATTTTTACCTGAGATTTTTTCTGAATAAAGAGCAGTACCTGATTCACCTCTCACAGTGATATAATAATTATCAACCTGGATATTGCTAATGGTGATCTCAAATACAGGGTTCTTATCATTGAAACCAAGATATTTGATCTCAACAACGGGAGGATCGGTCTTTTTGTCCATAGCTAATAACGGGGTACTAAAAGATGTGCTGATAAAAGCCATCACTGCAACAATAATTGCTTTGTTTTTGTTCATTACTTTTTTCATAGTTCTAAAATTTAATAGTTATAAAAAATTGTTTAAAAATTTTTTATGGCTCAATCATGTTAATGCTAACTAAAAGGCAAATCGTAGTTGAAAAATCTTTATCGGGGCAAGAAACCTGGCAGGAACCGAAGAGTTTATTTGCATGCGATCATGATGTAAAAGTATACTCGTAGTTTAATGAAAGGAAATCAACTTAAACGTGTTATCACTATAACCAAATCTTGCACTATCTATCGAAATCATTCAAAATAAGTGACTTATAAAAAAAAGAATGATGATAGCCAACATAGAAATTAATCATTTGTTAAGGCTATCATCATCAATTCTATCAATAATTATCAATAACAATAATAGTTAATAGCGTTTTGAGCATCATAATAAGTCAACCAATATTCTATTACTTCGGACGTATATATTGCGCCGCTTGATCTATCGTAAAAATCTCTTGTACCATAATTACTCAGGTTGCCATACACGATCGAACCTTCATACGGTTTATAGCCATTATATGAGCGAAGAATAGAATACCCGGAATTTGTTTCTACTACAAAATACTGGCAATAAGGGTCGCTAAGCACCACTTCTCCCCTTTCTTTAGTGAGCCAATAGCTCTCGTCGACATACTCACG
Organism: Chitinophagaceae bacterium; assembly: GCA_044867875.1. GTDB lineage: Bacteria > Bacteroidota > Bacteroidia > Chitinophagales > Chitinophagaceae > VBAS01. Next base: position 10,194 of record JBIOVR010000258.1, on the reverse strand, counting down.
ATTTTTTACACAGCCTGTAAAAAATACAACCAGGCCGATTGTAATAATTGATAACGTAAATATCTTTTTCATACTTTTTAGATTTTGTCTGCGATCATTTTTGATCATCTATATCACAGATTGCAAACAGCAGGCAACAGTTTTATTATAGCATGTTAAAAAGATGGGGCAGAAGAAGGTCGATCCTTAAAATTTCAAAAAAGTATTTTTAAGTGCGTTATTAAATTCAATTCTTTGTATTTCTCGGAAAAAAAACAAAAGTGCCAGGCTTTAAGGTTTTTGCCTTTAAATTCATTCTTTTGATTTTCAAAGGAAACCGCTACCGGACTAGCTTTTGCATGTTTCTGCTGCTTGGAAATATTTTTTTTGATAAAAAATAATTGCGCTTAAGAATTTAAAAAAATATATAAGGTTTTGTTAATGCATATCCAAGTTTCCCCTATCTTGGCCACTTTTAAAACTAAAATTAGCTAGCACATGAGAAAGCTTGTACTCCTCGTACCAAGCCTGTTATTCTTATTAACGGGTTTGATCGCACAAAAAACTACCATCAACGGTAGGGTTACAGATGAAAAAGGGATCACAATTCCTAACGCATCCATTAAAATCAAAGGTTCAAAAGCCGGCGCTATTGCCGACAATGATGGCAGCTTTACACTAAGTGTCGCTGCCGGTACCAAACTAATTGTTTCTGCTGCCGGTTACAAAGAAACCGAGGTAGATGCTGCAGACAATTTAACGATAACATTGGTACAGGAAAACAAAACCCTAAGTGAGGTGGTTGTTACGGCACAGGGCATTCGCCGCAGGCCAAAAGAAATTGGTTATGCAGTTGCAAAGGTTTCCAATTCTGAACTCACTGTAGGCCGTGCTCCGCAGGTTGCTGCCGGTCTTTCAGGCAAAGTTTCAGGATTGGTCATCATCAATGCAAATGCCTCCGTTGATCCTGCGGTTAAATTCAATCTTCGTGGTTACCGCTCTATGTCAGGTAACAATGATGCATTGATCGTGGTTGATGGATTGCCTCAACCTCCGGGATCATCTACAATGTTCAATCTTTTGAATCCAAATGATGTTGAAAGCATTACCGTTTTGAAAGGCGGACAAGCTGCAACATTATATGGCTCACAAGGGGTCAATGGCGCCATTGTAGTGACAATGAAGAAGGGACAAAAAGGCAAAATGAAAGTTTCTTTCAGTAGTTCGTTTAATACCGAGAAGATCAATATCATGGCAGATTTCCAGGATAAATATGGAAGCGGATCACACTATGCCAAAACTTGGACAGCTGCAAATGTTGCAAACGGATCATATAAGGCAAACTACTTAGATCGGTTGAAAGATAACTGGCGTTCTTATGAGAACCAGCAGTATGGTGATGCTTATGACGGTTCACTTCGCCCGGCGGGCAGAACTTTAGAGGATGGAAGTGTTAATATGCTTCCTTATGCGCCAATACCAGGCATCAGGGAAGATATTTGGAACACGGGTTATACATTAAATAACCAGGTTTCATTTTCCGGTGGTGGTGAGACTTCTCAATTTTTCTTTTCCGGCGAGAATAATACAACAGAAGGGATCGTGCCCGGTGATAAAGCAGTGAGAACAGGTGCTCGTTTTTCAGCTTCGCAGGAATACGGTAAATTAAAAGTAGGGTTTAGTGCTAATTATGTACAGGTGAGATATGATCGTACAACTTTCAATTTTTACAATGAAAGTATTAACCAGGCTGCCCACATTCCTTTGAATAAATACAGAGATTGGCAGACCACTAAATTTGCTCATCCAAATGAATATTATAACGATTATTATACTAATCCATATTTCAGACTGGATAATGATAGACAAAAATATCAGGATGCCAATTTCAATGGCACTTTTGAATTGACTTATAAGCTTACTCCATGGTTAACTGCTTACAACAAGTTTTCAGGGATGAATAACGTACGTTCGGGGACAAATACTGTGGCCCAATTTTTCCATAGCACGTGGGCAAAAACCAAGGCAGTTGTTCCGGCTCCTTGGGACCAGGGAGATGGATTCGGTATCACAAGAGCTTTAACTGATCTGCAAGGAAGTGTTGGAGATTATTCAAATACAGAAAACCTGATCAACAATGAGTTCCAATTACTGATAAATAAGGAATTTAAAGATTTCACACTAAAAAGCATTCTTGGTATTAATGGATACAATCGCAAAACAAAAAATGTAAGTACAAGCTCAAGTTCCATTGTGGTTCCCAATGTATATAACGTTAGCAATCGCCGCGGTGAGTTGGGTGGTGGTGAAAGTAACACGGAAGAAAGAAAATATGGATACTATGCAGATGCACAAGTTGGATGGAGAGACAAGATATTTCTTCATGGTACTGTAAGACACGATGGATCTTCAAGATTTTATAAATCATACAGAGACTATTCACAATATGCATATACGTATGCAGGTGTGGATGCTTCCGCAGTTATAACAGAATTGCTGCCTGTTTTGAAAACCGATTTTTTATCATATATAAAGCTCAGGGCAGGTTATAATAAAAATGGCAATGATAACCTTGCACTTTATGGCCTTGATCCTTCTTTTGGTAATGCCGCTAACTTCCCTTACGGCAATACGGTTGGTATTAGCGTAGGAAATGTCTTACCGGATGCTGGGTTAATGCCTGAATTTGTAAGAACACTTGAGTTTGGTACGGAACTTCAATTTTTAAATAATAAGATAAATGTTGATTTCGCCTACTATACCCAAAAAAGCGAAGGACAGTTGCTGACAGTGCAAATTCCAACCTCAACTGGTTATAGTAACCTCGTTTTAAATGTTGGCCAGACCAAGAACTGGGGCTATGAGGCTGATGTAAAAGTTCAGTTATTGAGAACATCCAAAGTACAATGGGACCTGAATGTGCGTGGATCGATCAATGAAAATAAAGTTATTAAGCTATATCCCGGTGTAAAAGAATTTTTTGTAAGTGGATATACTTATGGTGGTACTTATGTTATGGAGAACCAAGTCTATCCTCAGTTAAAAGCAACTTCATATACCAGGGACGAATTAGGACGGGTTATTATTGATGCTACCAATAGCCCATCACAGGGACATCCTATTACAACAGGGCCGCTGAAAGAATTTGGACGTGTTACTCCTAAGTATATGTTAGGTGCAGGTACTTCTGTAAGCTTCGCCAATTTTACCTTAACAACAAACTGGGAATACAGGGGCGGAAATGTAATGTTTAGCGACCTGGCCAAACAAATGACATTTACCGGTTCTGGTGCATGGACAGAAAACAGGGAACCGCACATTTTCCCGAATTCTTCTTATAAAGATGCATCAGGAAAGTATGTGGCAAATACCACCATTATGACCAGGGAACCTGAATATGAATTGTGGGTTACCGCATATCGTAATATCAACGAAAACTTCGTTGCACCAGCATGGTTCATAAAAATGAGGGATATCAATCTTTCTTACCAGTTTTCTAATAACCTGGTTGCAAAAACCAAAATATTCGCTGGAGCATCAATAGCGATCTATGGTCGTAACCTTATTGCAATTGTAGATAAAGCAAACCAGTTTGCAGACCCTGAATTTAGTTTTACAACTGGTAATGGAATTGGTATTAACAATACTGATCAAACACCTCCTGTAAGACAATTGGGTATTAACCTGAACCTGAATTTTAAATAGTAAATACAAAAAAATTACAGATATGAAACTTAGAAAATTTTTAATTGTGCCGGCGTGTTTATTATTTGCGCTGTTCAGCTGTCAAAAGGACTGGCTGGATGTAAATACTAATCCCAACTCGCTTCCCAGCTCCACGCCTGACTATACGTTTGCAGCCGCGGCAAATCGTATAGCTTCCAATCTGGGACCTAATGAATTGGGTGAATATTGGTCAGGCCATTGGACACAGTCCAGCACTTATATTCTTAGTGCCACCTATTTTAAATACGAGTTCAATAATACCAACTTTGACTTTTGGAGCGGGTATTATGACATACAGGAAGACCTTGATTATGCTATCAAGGGTGCAACCGGAAACCTATCTTTTTTTGGAGGTGCTGCCAGAGTATTGAAAGCTTACACCTATCAAATGATGGTTGATATGTACGGAAACCTTCCTTATACTGATGCGTTAAAAGGTAGTGGCTCACTTGCTCCGAAATTTGACGACCAAAAAGCGATCTACGAAGACCTGATAAAAGTGTTGGACACGGCTATCACAGTTTTAAAAGCAAATCCACTTCCCTCTGCTTACGCAGGATCCGATATCGTATTTGGCCGTACTAGCGGAGCAGCTGCCGCGGCAGCTACTAAATGGATCCAATTTGCAAATAGCTTGAAATTGAGAATCCTGATTCGCCAAAGCAGGATCACTGGTCGCGATGCCTATATCATTGCTGAGATAAACAAAGCTGCAGCTACAACCGAAGGTTTTTTACCAGCTGGTTTGGATGTAACATCAAATCCCGGTTATGTTGCAAGCACTGGAAAACTAAATCCTTTCTATGAAAATTGGGGATATAATGCAGCTGGCGGTTCACAGCCTATCGGCCGTTATCCGCGACCAACTGAATTTTTATTTAATACTTTAAAAGCAGCTAATGATACTTTCAGAATGAAGCGTCTTGCTTATCCTAACGGTGGGCAAGGTGTTTTGCCCGAAATAATTTCAAATTATACTGGTGTGCCATTTGGTGATGGAGGATCTACTTGGTTATCACAAGTCACATCTTATATAGGACCTTCTCAAATTCAAAGTGGTGATTTTGCCAGGCCAATGATCCTGATGACAAATGCTGAGTCACAATTCTTGCTTGCAGAAGCCAAGCAGCGATATCCTGCAGTTACTCTGCCATCGACAGCACAAGCATATTATGAGCAAGGCGTAAAAGAAGCTTTCCGCCTTACAGGTACAGCAGCTTCTGCAGCCACCACATTGCTCACAAGCGGAATTGATCTTTCCGATTGGACAGCTTCACCAGATAAATTGAAAGCTATCTGGATGCAAAAGTGGTTAGCGCTTACGAATTATAGTGGTTTCGAAGCATGGTGTGAATACAGGAAAAACAATTTCCCGGTTACTCCTCCTTCAGCTTCCACTGCCGCAAATGCACCACGTCCATTAAGATTATTTTATCCATCTGGAGAAGTTGCTTCAAATGGAGAAAATGTAAAAGCACAAGGCACTATTGATGTCTTTGCTACACGCCTTTTCTGGGATGTAGATTAAGCTAAGAATAATAAAATTGTTCAATAATAAAAAGCCCCGGTTGAACGGGGCTTTTTTATGCGAATATTTTTGATCGAATGATCGCAACATAAAAATGAGAGTATCTTATTTCGCTGAGTTCGCCACGAACCATTCCAGGGCGAGTTCATATCCTTTTAGTCCTAAACCAAAAATGCTTCCGGTAGATTTTCCTGAAACATAAGAAAGTTTTCTAAAATCTTCCCGTGCATGAACATTAGAAATATGCACTTCAATCACCGGAGTTTTTATTGCAGCAATTGCATCGCCAATAGCAACAGAAGTATGTGTGTATCCTCCCGGATTAAAAATAATCCCGTCATACTCAAAACCGATCCCTTGTAATTCATTGATCAACTCACCTTCCACATTACTTTGAAAATAGTGTAAATGAATGTGAGGATACTTATGTTGCAGTTCACTAAAAAAAACATTGAACGGCTTATTACCATAAATATCTGTTTCTCTCTTACCGAGCAAGTTAAGATTCGGGCCATTGATAATTGCGATCTTCATTTGACGAATGTACTCAAATATTTAAAACATATCTGAAAGCATAGTCAATGCAAAACTCATGTGACCTTTTTATTTCTGGAGTATTTGTTTTGGAATAGCTTTTCAAAACTCTAACTCTTCTTTATCATATCAATAAACTGATCGAAAAGATAACGGCTATCATGCGGGCCGGGAGTACTTTCAGGATGATACTGAACAGAAAAAGCAGGTTTGCCTTTTATTCTTATCCCTTCAATTGATTGATCATTTAAGTTGACATGCGTTACCTCAATATGTTCCGCTTTTTTTATTGATTCAGGGTCTACACCAAATCCGTGATTTTGCGTGGTGATCTCAGATCTTCCCGTTACTAAATTCTTTACTGGATGATTCAATCCACGATGACCATGATGAAGCTTGTATGTTTTTACGCCATCGGCTAAAGCGAGCAATTGGTGGCCCAGGCAAATCCCGAATGTTGGCTTATTCTCTTTCAGTATCTCTTTCAGGTTTTCAACTGCATAACCCATCGCTGCCGGATCACCAGGACCATTGGAAATAAAATAACCACTTGGGTTAAACTCTTTCAATTTTGCAGGAGAAGTTTTCGCAGGAAATACTTTTACAAATGCGCCACGCTCAGCCATACATTCCAAAATATGTTTTTTGCATCCATAATCCATTACTGCAATTCTAATAGGCGACGAAGCATCACCCACTTCATACTCTTTCTCTGTACTTACATAGGATGCCAACTCTAAGCCATCCATTGAAGGAACTTTTGCCAGCATTTTTTTCAGTTCTTCTACATCAAGAACTTCAGAAGAAATGATACAATTCATTGCACCCTTCTGACGAACATGGCTTACCAATGCACGGGTATCTACCCCTTCAATACAAACAATTTTATTTTTTTTCAGGTATTCATCCAAATTACCTTTTGCCTGCTTTCTTGAATAAGTTTCTTCAAGATTTCTCCCGATCAATCCGCGGATCTTTACCGAATCAGATTCAATATCCTCATCCTTCACACCATAATTGCCAATATGAACTGAGTTCATGATCAATACCTGTCCATAATAACTTGGATCGGTAAAAACTTCCTGGTAACCAGTCATCCCGGTATTAAAACAAATTTCACCGGTGGCTGTGCCAATCGCTCCGAAAGCTAATCCATGACAAAGAGTTCCGTCTTCAAGTAATAGAATTGCGGGTTGTTGTTTATCTGGCATAGTTTGAAAAAAATAAATTGCGCAAAAGTAAGAAGCTGCAGGGGATTTACAGGGAGAATTTTTAAGGAGTTACCAACATGTTTGACCTATTACATTTCACTTTTCTTTCACGCCTTTATCTTTCTTTCCTAACAAGTATTTCTCCCTTATTACATCCTGTACGTTTACATTATTGATCTTGCTTTCCAACCAAGATATAATGTCGAGATAACTGAAGGCTCTTGTTTCGAGAGGATTTCGTTCATATCTTTTTAATTTCTCCAGCAATTTCTCAAACTCTGGTTTCAATGCATGAGCACCCACCCGGAATGAGCGACGAAGGAATGCAAATATCTCCTCTTCCACTTTGCTGAGGTTTTGCATTTTCGCCATGTACCGGTAAACAGATTTAATTAAATATTCCAGTAGTTCGAAATTTCCCAATTCATAATGTGCGATCAGGTGTAATAATCTGGCATAGCATTGCAGATCCGTTCGCAGATCAGCTTTTTCATTAATGATCTTATTCAGGTAATCGATCGCTTTTTCATTATCACCACTTCCGAAATAGAGACTGGCGATCTTATAATAAAAAACCAATACCCGATGCTTGTCAAGATATAGTCCATATTCCTTTAGCATTTTTTCAAGAAAAGGAACAAGCTTCAATCCTTTTGTAAAATTACCCTGGAGAAAACAAAGATTTAATTTAGCCGTATATAGATAAACATAAGTAAGGATCCGGTTGTTTTCATTACCGGTAATGATCGGATGTTTCGTAAAATCTTCAAATTTCCGGATAGCCTCTTTTAATTTTTCATGATTCAACAAATTGAAATGTGCACCCATCAGGTTATGCATTCCTTTAATATACATTGCTGTTTCAGCGGTGAGCATAAAAGGATATTCGTCAAAAAGATCAACCCACTTCTGTGTATAACGATAGTATTGTAAAAAATCCTGGCGGATAAATGCATACCACGTATAGCTTTGATACAAATAAAGCTTTTCGTAAAAAGAATCTTTCTTAATTCCTTCTGGTAAATATTTTTCAAAATATTGTTTCAGCTCTTCAAAATCTTTTTCATTTCGTGCATGACCATGCTGAATATACCAGCTATATAATTGTAAGGAAAGATTGGAAAGTTTATTTATAACAGAAAGTTTTTCATTTACATCTTCGCTTTCGTTTGTCAATTGATCTGCCCTATTACGCATACTCCGGGTGATGAACAATGCTTCGATCTTTTTTTCAAAAAATAGAACCTGCTGCAAATAGGTAAGCTGGTGATGCGTCTTTGCCACCTCTTTCATTTTATCAAGCAGCTTCAGGCTTTGCAGGTAAAGGCCTTTGTTGTATAAAATGCGTGCATGATCCATTTGCTCGTGCAATTGAATGTCGATATTGTTTTCATCACGTATAATCCGAAGGCTTGCAAGTATCTGTTTATATAAATGTGCCTTGATATTTGAAAGCTGTTGCTTCCTGATCGACTTATTTTTTTTGAGCAACGTCGCCTCATCATATTCCTTCATCCCATCTATTGCATCAAAGAGTTGAATGAATTTTAAATCACCACCAGGGGTGTTTCTTTTTACATAGAGCTTAAAATTCCGTTTCTCGCTCTTCTCAAGCGATCTTATTAATTGAAAAAGTGTATCGGCCGAACGGTTGGGCATTGTAGTTTTAATTAGCTAGAATCCTTTACAGGCAAAGGTTTTGCCAGAATTTGGCCTCCCTGCCGGATGTAAAATACATTCAATTTTGACTTGACCGGGGAATAAAATAGAAATAATTTCGGACAAACAGGCTGTAAGTTTATTGGTTACCGGCAAGCAACACAAAAATAAGCAGCCTGTTTATTTTATCACCTGATAAACGTTTGTATGCCAAATAACAGGGTTTACATATTCGATACTACTCTCAGAGACGGTGAGCAGGTTCCGGGCTGTAAACTAAATACAAAAGAAAAGATCGAATTAGCACTTCAACTGGAAGAATTGGGTGTTGATATTATAGAAGCCGGTTTTCCTATTTCAAGCCCTGGGGATTTTGAAAGTGTTAAACAGATCTCTGCAATAATTAAAGAAGCACAGGTATGTGGCCTTAGCCGTGCCGTGCAAAAAGATATCGAGGTTGCTGCTGAAGCGTTGAAGCTAGCCAGGAATCCAAGGATCCATACAGGCATTGGAACTTCGGATCTACATATCAAAGCAAAATTCAATTCAACAAGAGAAGAAATATTGGAAAGAGCCATTCAATGTGTAAAATGGGCCAGGAATTTTGTTGACAATGTTGAGTTCTATGCAGAAGATGCCGGTCGCACTGATAATGATTATCTCGCAAGAGTTGTTGAAGCCGTTATTAAAGCCGGTGCCACTACGGTAAATATTCCTGATACAACTGGCTATTGTTTACCTCACCAGTACGGTGAAAAGATAGCTTACCTGAAAAATAATGTTCCCAATATTGATAAAGCTATAATTTCTTGTCATTGCCATAATGATCTTGGTTTGGCAACAGCCAATTCAATTTCTGGTGTTTTAAATGGTGCAAGACAAATTGAATGTACAATTAATGGTCTTGGTGAAAGAGCTGGCAATACTTCCTTAGAAGAAGTAGTGATGATTTTAAAACAACATCATACACTCGGTTACCATACAAATATCAAAACCGAATTATTGAACCCGGTTAGTCAATTAGTAGCTGATACGATGCGTATGCCTGTGCAAGCAAATAAGGCGATCGTAGGTAGCAATGCATTTTCACATTCATCAGGCATTCACCAGGATGGTTTTTTGAAAGATGCATTGTGTTATGAAATTATAAAACCAGAAGAAGTGGGTGCGGAAGGTTCTAAAATTGTTTTAACAGCAAGAAGCGGCAGAAGTGCATTAGCACATCGGTTCAGAAAACTGGGCTACGATTTTACAAGAAATGATATTGATAAATTATATGAGCAATTTGTAAAAATTGCTGATTCAAAAAAAGAAGTTGAAGACAATGACCTGCTAGCAATGGCAAAACAATATAAGCCTGAAGCAGTCATTGCTTAATATTTTTCTCTTAAGCCCCGACTTAGTCGGGAAGCAGATAGTTTTGGTTTAACGCGTGGCGTTTCTACGCCACGCAATTTTTTCAAAAGAAGAAAATGAGCAAAACATTATTTGATAAGATCTGGGAAAAACATGTTGTCAAAAAAATTGAGGACGGCCCATCTGTTTTATATATTGACA
>JBIOVR010000257.1:0-6222 GCA_044867875.1 Chitinophagaceae bacterium | reverse complement strand
TCCTTATAAAACATCTGCAGCTGATGGAATTGTTGTAAGTGTACCGGCAAGAGGAGCTGTGTATCTTGTTATTGAAAAGAAATAAGTTTAAATAAATATTTTTTGTGTCCCGGCAATATTACTACTATCATCACCTGTTGTGTCACTCACTTGTACGTTCTGTAATTCTATTCAGCATGGTGCCTGTGTTTTTTATTTCGAATACAGTGAATGCACAAAAAGAATTTAAGTTGATCGATGCAAATCCCACTAAAGAAACAAAGGCGTTAGCTAAAAATCTTAAAAAGCTATCTGAAAAACATATTCTTTTTGGCCATCAGCATGCAACTGAATATGGGCATGGATGGTATGGTGATGAGAACCGAAGTGATGTAAGATCAGTAACCGGCTCTCATCCTGCCATTATTGGTGTTGACTTTAGTGGTTTGAGTGGAAGACCGGAAGCTGAGATCCAAAAAACAAAAAATGAATTACAAAAGACGATCGCAGATACCTATAACAGGGGAGGAGTGATTACTGTATCGTGGCATTTTAATAATCCTGTTTCTGCTACAAATTTTTATTGGAACGATTCAACAGCATCTCCTGCCGTTAAATATATTATACCCGGTGGCACATATCATGAAAAATATAAAACTATTTTAAAGACAATTGCAGATCTCGCAAACACAACAAAAGGTAAAGATGGAAAGATGGTGCCCATGATCTTTCGGCCTTATCATGAATTTGATGGTGATTGGTTTTGGTGGGGAAGGGCACATTGCACAGTAGATGAGTTTAAAACCTTGTGGCGATTTACAGTCTCTTATTTGAAAGATTCATTACATGTACACAATTTCATTTATGCTTTTTCACCAGATAATAGATTCCTGACTGAAGAGCAATATCTCGAAAGATATCCCGGTGACGAATGGGTTGATATGGTTGGAATAGATAATTATGGTGATTGGGGACGAGATGGAAAATATAATTTGGATGCCGGCATTAAAAAATTAAAAATAGTTTCTGATTATGCAGAGAAAGCCGGCAAACTCGCAGCCTTTACAGAAACCGGGTTGGAGTCTATACCAAATACAACATGGTGGACCGAATCTTTATTAAACTCTTTAAAAAAAGAGAAATTAAAACTTGCCTATGTATTAGTTTGGAGGAATGATACAAAAAGTCCTACACATTATTATGCACCATTCCCCGGGCAAGTAAGCGAACCGGATTTTATAAAATTCTACAAGGACCCTTATACTTTATTTGAAAATGATCTTAAAAACATTTATAAAAAATGAAACTAATTTTTAGTCTCTTCTTTTTGACAACAATGTTTTTTACTTCCAATTCTCAAATTGTAAAGCTTCATGGAAAATTAAAAGTAAAAGGAACAGCTTTGGTTGATTCAAAAGGTAATGATGTGGTCTTGCACGGAATGAGTTTTGGCTGGCATAATTGGTGGGCAAGATTTTATAATGCAGGAGCGGTACATGAGTTGGCCACAAAATGGAATTGTACTGTTCTTCGTGCCGCCATGGGAGTAGAACCTGACAGTGGTTATTTAAAAAACCCAGAGCGATCAATAGCATTGATGAAGAATGTGATCGATGCCTGCATCAAAGAAAATATTTATGTGATCATTGACTGGCACGATCATAATATACATCATAAAGAATCGGTGGAATTCTTCTCAATGATGTCAAAGCAATACGGAAAATACTCTCATGTTCTTTATGAAATATATAATGAACCCGATCGTGAAACATGGGCTGAAGTAAAAGCATATTCTGAAGCAGTGATAAAAGCTATCCGGTCAAATGACCCTGATAATATTATTTTAGTTGGCTCACCGCATTGGAGCCAGGATGTTCATGTGGCTGCAGCAGATCCTATACAAGGATTTGATAACCTTATGTACACAATGCATTTTTATGCAGGCACACACAAGAAATGGTTGCGGGATCGGACAGATGAGGCGATCAAAAAAGGGCTACCTGTTTTTATTTCAGAATGTGCAGGCATGGAAGCAACAGGTGATGGACCATTAGATAATAAGGAATGGGAAGCATTTGTCAGGTGGATGGATGAAAAAAAATTAAGCTGGATCGGTTGGTCGGTATCAGATAAAAAAGAAACCTGTTCGGTGCTTGAAAAAACGGCTGCATCAAATGGTAATTGGACAGAGGCAGATATAAAGGAATGGGGAAGATTGATAAAAAGCTATTTGAGTAGTTATACAAATTGATCAATAAAAAGGCTGCTACTTTCGTAACAGCCCGGTGTTCATATAGCAAGCAGATAGTTAAAGCCAGAAAGTTGACATGCCAGCCGGAATTCGTTTCCAGCCTTTCTGTATAGTTTTTTTATAAATATTCTTACCTGAAAATCTTAGGATATTCCCGGGTTCAAAATGCAGGTAACCAATACCGGGGATCTCCACTTCAAAGCCGAGTATCAGCATTTCCTTTGTTGAATTTATAAAGCAAATAAGATCGGAGGCCGTAAGGTTGCTTTCGACCTTCATGTTTTTGGAAATAAAAGCCACCAATTCAGAATCGGTTGCTTGATTATGATCAGCAGAAAAATTGATCCATTTAGAATGACCATTTTCTCCGGCGGCAGGATTTTCTCCTACTACTTCAAATTTTCCGATTTGAGGGAGCTGTAAATAGTTATGTCTTTCGAGGAAGGCACGAAAGTGCTGTGCGATTTTCATAATAGCCGTTGGTTTACTAATCAGAAAAAAACAGGATGCGGAAAGTTTATAGGCGACGGAGAATTTCAGAAATAAGGGGATGGTAAGTAATACTTGGTGCCGGAGGTTTTTCGAAGGGGAGACAAGGTTAAGTATTATTTATTAGAAAATCAATAGGTAATGAAAGATTTCTCAAAAATTAGTTGAGTTCAACAACCGTTTTACCCCTTGTACTATATAAACGTTGAAGCGAGTCTCTTTTCCTCGCAGTATCTGCTGGTGTGGAAGGCAATAAAAAATATAGATTAAATAGAACTGAATCCTTCGTGTCCATTTTCACGTCAATAAGATTTTCCTTTAAATGATTGTAACGGTAGAAAGCTCTTTGCCTGGCAGCTTTTTCAATTACAAAACGATACATCCCGGCCATGTCAGCCTGTTTTGTTATTGGCGGAATAGAATCTGTGTTTTTGGGTAATGTATCAGTAAACACAGGTTTAATGTCTTCTTTTACTACAACAGCTTCTTTCTTATTTTTTGTTTTTGTATAAACAATATACCCTCCAAAAATTGCGAGAGAAAGTCCGGCAATTGCGACTAACCATGTCACTATACTTTTTGTTGCGGGAGTTTTTGGTTTTTTAGGAGAAAACATTTCTTCATAGTCAGTAAATGAGTTTTCCGTTGTCGATGTCTTGTCACGGCCTTCACCGGTATTTTCTTTATTTTTCTCTTGCGAATAGTTGCCCTGGACATATTCAATAGTGCCATACTTATTTTTTGAAAGTGTCCCAATACCTTCAAAAAGATAGGGCTTTCCTATATTCAGGAACTGGCGGGCAAGTTCAAGGTTTGAATCCAGGTCACTGGCAACAAGGCTCTTCATTTTGCCCGTATTTTCTGCAATAAAGTTTACTAATTCGGCATCTTCTTTAACATAAGCGTCGTGCTGAAAAGTTATTTCACCTGAATCATTAAGGATAAACCTTCCAAGGCCTGCAAGACTAAGTTGTTTGTTATTGATAAGAAACTGGGCTAATAGTGGCGATATTTTCAAGATATTTGATTTTAACTGGGTACAAGGTAATTATTTTACGTCGCTATGGCAAGTTGCTGCGATCGCTTTGTAATTTTGCACATGTTTTCAAAAGAAGAGCAGGATTTCATTAAATACTGGGAAGAGAACCGCAACAAGCAAAAAAAGTTTTTTAAACAAATAGCGATCGGGTTGCCATTTGGGGTTTTATTTGCCGTAGCCATGTTCCTAAACTTTGCTTCTGGCTGGGATAAAAGAGTTGCATCGATCACGAAAACCTATCCATCGTTCAAATCACTGATCTTAGTTTTAATAATAGCAGTATTAGCCATCGTGGTCTTTATTTCGGTATTTTCAGTAAAAGTGAAATGGGAAAAACATGAGCAGAAATACCGTGAATTGTTAAGCCGTGCAAGATCCGAATCTAAATCTCAACCTTAATCTTACAACTTGTCATACGAAGCCATATCAGTTTTTGATATTTTAAAAATAGGAGTGGGCCCTTCCAGTTCGCATACATTGGGACCATGGCGTGCAGCACAAAAATTTGTACAAAGCATTATAGATAGAAATTTATTACAGCAGGTCAATGCCGTTCGTGTGTTGTTGTATGGTTCGCTGGCAAAAACCGGCAAAGGACATGGTACAGATATAGCAATACAATTGGGACTTAGTGGTGAAGATCCGGTAACATTTGATGTACAGTCTATCAATAGCCGGATTGCGGATATTGCTGCTATGAAAGAATTAGTGCTTGGCGGTTTACATGAAGTTCAATTTGATCCAAGAGAAGATATAGAATTTTTGTTCAGTGAATCATTGCCTTTCCATCCTAATGCAGTTACGTTTTTAGCTGATTGTAAAAACGGAGAAGCCATTTCAGAAACATATTATAGTATCGGTGGTGGGTTTGTTGTAAAAGAAGGAGAGAAGAGATCTTCTAATGGTGAGATCCAATTGCCATTTCCAATAAATACATCCAATGATATTTTACACTGGTGTATGAAAACAGGAATGTCGATCAGTGAAGTAGTAATGGAAAATGAAAATGCATGGCGACCGGAAAAACAAACCCGTGAAGGTTTATTAAAGATATGGAAGGTGATGAGTGAATGTATTTACCGTGGTTGTCATACAGAAGGAATGTTACCAGGTGGTTTAAATGTAAAACGTCGTGCCGCTGAACTAAATAAAAAGTTATTAGGCGGTAAAAAATACAATGACTACCAAAGTTGGATCGCTACGATAAGATCCGGTGGTAACTCATTTAAATATACACTTGATTGGGTAAGTTGTTTTGCATTGGCGGTAAACGAAGAGAATGCCTCATTCGGAAGAGTAGTAACGGCGCCTACAAACGGAGCCGCCGGAGTAATACCTGCGGTGTTGCATTATCACATTGTTTTTGGAGATGGTAATAATGATGACAAGATCATCCGGTTTTTATTAACCGCTTCAGAAATTGGCAGCATATTTAAAAAAGGCGCCACATTATCTGCTGCAATGGGAGGGTGCCAGGCAGAGATCGGTGTATCATCTGCAATGGCTGCAGCTGCGTTAGCTGAATCGATGGGTGGAACACAAAAGCAGGCATTGATGGCTTCTGAAATTGCAATGGAACATCATCTTGGTCTTACTTGTGATCCTATTGGAGGGTTGGTGCAGGTACCGTGTATAGAACGAAATACAATGGGAGCTATAAAAGCGATCACAGCATCGCAGCTTGCTTTACAAGGTTCACCGGATTATGCAAAGGTTTCTTTAGATGCTGTAATAAAAACAATGTGGGACACGGCAAAGGACATGAATACAAAGTATAAAGAAACTGCTGATGGCGGATTGGCAATAAATGTTCCGCTTAGTTTGCCGGAGTGTTAGCATATCAGGCTGCCATCTTTTGACATTCTTCAGCACATACTTTACAAGCTATTGCACATTCCTGACAATGATCGGTTTGATGTTTACTACATTCTTCATTGCATTGCCAGCAAATATCTGCGCAGATCTGGCAAACAGCTTTTGCCATTTCACTTCCCAAACTCATAAGTTGTGCAGAAGCATAGCATATCGTGGCACATTCCATATCTAACTGAATGCATCTTGCCATCATCTTTATATCTTTTTCCTGGGTGCATGAACTTGCACAATGGTTACAGGCATCAGCACAACGAAGACAGGCTTTAATGCAAGATTCATATTTGGGATAATTATTGGTTTGTTTCATTTCATTGGTTTAATGATTTGTAGCAAAAGTCAAACCATATAACATTGAAATCAGTTAGTTTTGTTCAGTCGCATTTTGTAAGTAGTCTTTTGACCTCTCACCAGTTTGGGTTATCCTTTATCAGTTCCAACAAATCTTCCTTGTATCAGTCTCCTTTTTTTTCGTTAAAAGTATTGTAGAAGTTCTGCAGATCTTGCTTTATAAAAATTGGACTTGCTAAAGCTGAATAATCTTGATAGTCTTTTACTATTGTCCACATGATACTTTTATAGTCACCGCTTT
>JBIOVR010000256.1:0-2048 GCA_044867875.1 Chitinophagaceae bacterium | reverse complement strand
CTGCATTTTTAGCCAATTTTATCATAAGATATGTGAATCCAAAGGATAATGGCACTAGGAGGATCATTACACTATACAGAAAAATGGGATCAATTACCAATCGGTCTAAAAGAGATTTTGTTCTATCGGGGTCAATGTAGAATCCCCAGTAAGTAGTAACTACAATTTGAGCAATACTTGTAATTCCTATTGCAGTTATAAGTGGCCTATCTTTCCATGAAAATTTTTTGTATCTGTCTATGAAAGGAACGATAAGTAAAGTAAAGATGAATAAGCCAGGCCATGCGACACCAGTGACGAATTTATCATATTGAGATCGAAGGAAAGCATACAACCCAGTAAGATACCATTCCGGTACAGTAATTCCGGGTGGTACATTTGGATCAAATTTTAAACCCATATCTACTGGAAATACCCCACCAGTGATCATTATTGCACCCGTGATTGCCATAACCATTGGGACATCAAAAACAAGGAAACGAGGGAAATGGACAGTCATTAAACCTATTAATGCAATAGGAAGTAAGAATACGTGAAAAGCATAAAAGCGTAATACAAAGTCATGGAACCCAGAGCCAAAAAAAGCATCTCTCATCTGAGGTCCTAAAATAGGTATAGAATTAGTCAGGGAGGCAGCTATAGAAATAGCTAATTCCGCTCTTTCACTAAAAATAATATCATATCCTGTAAAGGCCTCTAAAATCGTGAGAACTCCTATAAGTATCCCCGTAACCCATAGTATTTCATTTCTTATTTTATATCGGCCACTAAAATATTGATAATACATATGGAGGATTGCCATCATAACCATAGCATTCGATGCATGATAGTGAATGTTTCGTAAATGGAAACCATAGGGAATCGTATCATTTATGTTTTCTACACTATCCCAAGCCCTGTCGAGAATTGGTTCATACCATAACATGAGAAGTGCCCCAGAAATACCAAGGATTATAAAAAGTACAAAAGTGAGCATTCCTAAAAAGCCTAAAGGACTTACAAACCGCGTTGGAAAAGTGAATTTTAAGCCCATAAAAATTGTTCTATCAACCCCGGCATAGATCCACCGGAAAAGTCGAACGAGACTATTTTCTTTATGCAGCGAAGCGGCCATATCCTACTATCCCATTTCCGTTTACGCTCCAGTTAGGAGGTAAAATCCAAACATTTCCATCTTTATCGACCTCCAAATCCAACTTTGGAAGAACATTTGATGGGGGCGATTGAAGAGATGCAGGTCCAGCAAAGGCCTTTCCGGTGACAGGGTCATACATACTTCCATGACATGGACATTCCCCTCGTTTTCTACCTTCACCAGGCCAATACTTCCATAGACACCAAAGATGTAAGCAAACCATGCTAAAGGCACGAAATGCTGAGGCATCATTTTTATCTCCCCCTAATTCAACAGGAAGACGTATGAATTGCCAAGTTCTAAATGCTTCTTTATTAAGAACAGGGTCATCAGAGATTGGATATATGATAGCTTCAGAATGGTTTACCTTAAAAGTTTTTACATTAGCTTGAGTGCCGTCAGGGAGTTTAACTTTTGATTTTTTAGTTGTTGAACCACTTGGATTAGGCAAAAATTTTCCCCAGTCTACAAATGGAGTAAATGTCAATACAGTACCAGCCGCTGCCAATAACTTTAAGAAATCTCTACGAGAAATTCTATCATCTCCCCTTGATTGGGGCTGTCCAGACATTACAATAACAGATGAAAAAATATATTATAAACCTTTGTTCTAATCAATCAACTTAAGCACTCGAGTTAACAATAAAAATCCTTGAGTTAACTTTTTAACATTCTCACTCGAAGGACTCCATTTTTATACGATACATCCTGTATGAGAGCGATGTGCATATCTTCCTTGAGTGGAACAGACACAATTGGGTTAGGAGATCCCTCTGAAAAAATTTCTACGCTACCAGTTGCTTCCTGATATATCGCTCGTAGATTTTGGATATTTCTCAGCCCTTTTAATTCTAATAGAATTTCATAATAGTTATCACCTTCAATAATGTCAGGCTGATAGATTGGATGTCTA
>JBIOVR010000255.1:0-5339 GCA_044867875.1 Chitinophagaceae bacterium | reverse complement strand
CTTAATGTATCCGGTAAAGTTCTTTTAAGCTTTGGTGCTTCGAGAAGAGTAGTGGGATCGTTTTTACTGATGTGCTCGATCAGGGAATATTTATAAAAAGCTTTTATGCCTGAAATAATTCTTGCTTGCGAAGTAGGTGACATTCCCAACTCGCTTATCCATTTAATGTAATGCTGCAGGTCGGATAGTTTAAGATCGGATGGATTTTTTAATGTGCCTGAATGCTGCAGATAATCTGTCAGCTTTTCAATATCCCGTATGTAGGCCTCCACTGAATTATCTGAAAGAGATCTTTCCAGTTGAAGATATGCTTTGAATCCTTTTTTATAAGGCTCCCACATGATAGTTTAAAAAAACAAAAATTATTCTAATGTAATATTCTTCTCAATGGGTGTCCACTCTTTACCCATCAGCACTTTTGCCCATATACGTGTAGGGGAAATGTTTACTGAATCAATAAATTCATGCATAGCATCGTAATCAAGCTCGGCAATCATTTTACCAAAAGTCATCATTGCTTTTTTACCGGTAGCCATATCTTCAACAAAAATGTTTCCCCTGTCTGTATAAGCCACTAATCCATCTGCTACGGCAAACCTTGGATCAAACTTATTAAGGGCACTTGATTTTCTTTGAATGTTTTGACTTTTATTAAAAGGGATCTTGGCAAAATAACCCCGGCCATTACTGCAATCATTAAATAAGAGCCAGGCATAACTGGTATCATTAAAATAACAGCCCATGTATTCCTGGTTCAAATTGAATTTATGTCCTCCAAAATCATCGAATGAGAGCTTGCGGTTTGTGCCAAGACCGCTATAACTCCAGATCACAGAATCAGGCAGGCAGTTCACAGCGCTGATATAGATATATGGCTTGAGTTTATGAGTTTCCTCTATAAATTTAATTGTATCCTTTTGACATGCTACTTCGCAAAACATTTTTGCTTTTCCTGAATTGCCACAGGAAAAAAGCATGACTGATATGATAAGCGGAAAAATAATTTTCATTGACGTTGATTTTATGTAACAAAAATAGCAAGGCATTCTGTTTGGCAAAGTTTTTCTTATACCTTGCATGTTTGCAAGTATAACCTTATTACATGAAAGTTGTTAAAGAATCACACCGGTTAAAGCCGCTTTTTAGATTTATTACCCGTTTAAAAAGGAATGCTCCGCGAGGCCTGCAAAGTATCGCAACACAAGCAAGCAACAGTGCATGGGACAGGATAGATTGTTTGTCCTGTGCCAATTGCTGCAAAACAATGACTCCTACTTACAAGAACGCCGACATTAAAAGGATCGCTGCTTATTTAAAAATAAGCACGGAGGAGATGAAGAAAAAATGGCTTAAAAAGGAGAGAGGGACAGTGAAATGGCTTAATAAAACAACACCTTGCCAGTTTCTTGATCTAAAGACTAATATGTGCAATGTTTACGAAGTAAGACCAACCGATTGTGCGGGGTTCCCACATTTGACGAAGAAAAGGATCATTGAATATATTGATATGCATAAAGGAAATCTCGATCAATGCCCTGCAACATTTAAAATGATTGCGAGTATGAATAAAATGGTGGAGAAAGGAGTTAGGAATGGGTAATTTATAGAAATACATCTTCGATCAAAAAGAACTCAGGGTCTTTGTCTTTAAAAAGTGTAATGCTAAGTACGTTGAACCGGATGTCTTTGTATTCAGGATGCATATACAGAAATTCTTCCGCAGCTTTTTTCAAAAAATTAAATTTCTTTTTTGTAACACTTTCTTCAGGAAAGGCGCCGGGAAAGAAATGCCGGCTTTTCACTTCCATGATATGCAGAAGACCTTGTTTTTTAGCAATTATATCGATCTCATACCTGGAAAAACGCCAGTTACAATGAAGTATCTCAAAATCATTTTTTCTAAGAAATTCAAGAGCCAGCGCTTCACCTTTTTTGCCAAGATCATTGTGTTGGGCCATACAGTAAATTACAAAACCCTGAGAAAAATCTGTTCACAACCGTGAATAATTAAGACGGCTATTGGAACATTTCTTTTATTTTTGCAAACTAACCTTCTTTGTATATGAAATTGAATAAATCGAATCTGCTGGTATTATTTATCCTTATCCTTGCTTGTGCCTTGTATCGTATTTGGGATAGCAGGCCGATGGGTTTTGCCCCGCAAATAGCTATGGCGCTTTTTGCCGGTTCTGTAAGCAAGGATAAACGTTTCGCTTTTCTATTTCCTATCCTTTCTTTGTTTATTTCTGACCTTCTTTACCAGTTTTTATATTCCCAGGGACTTAGCACCATCAAAGGGTTTTATGAAGGCCAAGGGCAAATTTATTTAATGATCGCTTCTATTACTATCATTGGCTTCTTTATCAATAAAAATAAGATCGGGCAAATATTCGTTGGTTCACTTGCCGGTGCAGTTTATTTTTTCCTTATTTCAAATTTTATGGTTTGGATCGGTGGCGGTTGGGACATAAATAATCAGCCATATCCAAGATCATTTAGCGGACTTATGCTTTGCTATTCTGAAGCCCTGCCATTTTTTAAATGGAGTGTATTGTCAACATTATTGTTTAATGGAGTTTTCTTCGGAAGTTTTTACCTTTTAGGAAAGAGTGTGTTGAAAAAAGAAATGCAAGCTGCTTAATCAGATTTAATAAATTATTTATTTCCGAAATCAGCTGGATTTTCTCCCCAGGCTTTTGTTTCCCATTTTAGAATTTTGTTTGGGTATTTATTCTCTTTTAACCATAGTACTGCTCTATCAATCAGAGTAAAAAGTTCTTTATTCCTGTTACTTCGAGAATGATTTGTTCTAGCTTCTTTGTCCCTCACCCAACTAATTGCATATTTACTATCCGAATAGATAGGAATAGAAAGCTGATTTTTTTTACAGAAAGCTAATGCATGAACAATGGCTAAAAACTCAACAATATTATTAGTCCCATCTTCAAATGGACCTTTATGAAATATTTGTTTTCTACTTTTTAAATAAACTCCCTGATATTCTGCAATACCAGTTGAAGAACTGCATCCTCCATCGACAACAATACTATCTTCAATTGGTCTCCCAATCTTTTTAATTTGTTGATCAGTTAATGTAATTTCAAAATAATCAGTTCCCCAATATTTTTCATGACCCTCTGCCAACGCTTTTTTTGCATTTTCATAGATAATAAATCCTTTAAACTTTGCATTTGGAAATCCATTTATTTGGGCTTGACATTCATTCCAACTGTTATATATTCCTGGCCTATGCCCTTCCCAAACAACAAAATATTTCTTTTTTGGCATTAAACTGTTTTTGAAATTGAATTTTCAGGCTTACTCAATTCTGATAATTTTCAGGTGTCGGAAATTTAGTTGGCATTTGTGGTTTCCCAAAAACAATTTTTGCAACCTCTCTGCAGTGTGGATTCAAATAAAGGTTGTCAAGCGCAAGGTATTCTCTTTGTTCTGCCACTTTTGCCGATGGGATCACTTTTTTTTCTAATAATTTTTTTAAATATTTTTCTTTTAATGCAGGGGTTATTAAACTTTTAGAAAATGTGATCCTTTGCCCAGTTGCTTGCTCCACTGATTTAGCGATCATTTCTGCGCAATACATTTTATCATCTGTTGAAAGATCAAAATTCATATCGAATTGCAGCTTATTCATATAATGTGTATGAATAATGGTTTTTAATTTTTCAAGTTCTGTGGTTGTAATGTCATACCGGAAGACTCCAACGGCAACATTGTGAACCGGTGTAATAAATGAATCGACAAGATCCCGGCGCATTATTTCATCCGGATTTATATCACCGGCCATATTGCTATAAATATACATGGTTCCGTTATCCATCATTGCAACACCGCTATGAGAAAAGAGTTTTTCCTTTTGACTGAAATCGCTTAAAGATTCGCTGATATAATCATTACCGCAACGTAAAACAAGATCGCCTTCCCGAATGCTGTCAATCACTACATAGATCATTTTCCAGCGTTCATTTAACAATGAATCAGAAATAGGGGATGGTATTTTAGCACTTTCGTTATCTCCATTAACATTACATGCAAATGCAATAAAAGCAGAGAGTAGAATAAGAGAATATTTTTTCATGAAAGTGATAAAATTAAAAAATCCAACCTTGAAAAACCAAAGTTGGATTTTTATAAAGAAAATATTTTTTTACTGGCTGATGAAATCAAAATCATCAAGACCGATCTCATCGGATACCGTACCACCTGGTCCGCCATCTTTTACATAATACCTGAAACCAACGCGATGTTTTTGAGGGATCGTTCCATTTGGCAACCCGGAAATCACAATTTCAAACTTTGTCCATGTACTTGGATACCCAACCGGATATGGGGTCGGAGAAAGATTAGGATTAATATCAAGAAGCTTAACTGTAAAATCGCCTGTCTCTGCTGGAGTTCTGCCGACATTATAGCTGTTACTGGTTGGATTTAACCAAACCTGCATACGGTCAGGGAAGCTAACAGGATCAGCAGTGGTAGTCCAGAAAGAAATAATATCGCCATTTTTCATGGAAAGTTCCGGTGTTATTAACCAGCAATTAAGAAAGGACAAACCTTCACCAGCGAAATAATTTACGTATGCATGTTCACTTGCACTCGCTTTGTATGAGTGTGAAGCGATCCTTGATTCAAACGGTCCTCCTTTTGTTCCATTCAAGCCATTCACGACATAAGAACCCTGCTGCCATGATTGTGAGCCAATCGGGTCACTAAGGTTTACACCTTTCCAACCCATATCGATCACACGTTGCATTGAATCAAACTCTTCATGATAAGAAAGACTTGCAGGCTGTGTTGATTTTGCGGTCACTTTATCTTCACCACAAGAACTAATAAGAACGGAAGAAAATATTATAAGTACAAAACCAAAGAGAAGTAAATTTCTTTTATTCATTTTAGTTTTTTTGGGTTGGTACTAAATGATTTTAATTAGTAATTATTTTTTGCTGCTATAGGATACGGCATCAATACCAATAGAAGAACCACGTCCATTGCTTCCAGCCTCTTCCATAAAATAACGAAATGCAAATCTACCCTTTGTTGGTTCATCGAGGCCAATAACTGTAGCTTCAAATCTTGTCCATACATGTGGGTAAGCTTGCCTCGCCTGCTGGAAAAGTGGATCCGCCGGGTTATTAAAAGCGCTTTTAAGAAATTCGTAATAAAAAGGATTAACATCAAGAAGTGGAACAGTGAAATCGCCGGGATCTGTTCCGTTACCACAATTCAATGAAGTAGTCTTATTCAATCTCACTTGCATGCGATTGACAAAATCAGTTGAATCATTATTAAAAAAAGATAATTCTGCACGAGTGTAAAAA
>JBIOVR010000254.1:0-3616 GCA_044867875.1 Chitinophagaceae bacterium | reverse complement strand
ATTACGGTATTGATGGTGGCGCTGCAACGGTGCTTGACATGCCATTGAACAATAAAAAGCATTTGAAGAATCTTATAGTGCGATCAGTTGCAAATGATGTGGTGATCGGTTTGATGTCTTTGACATTAGAGCGTTAAGGAAAGGTTCATTCAGGATACAACAGGATGCCCTGCTACTGCTTTAGGGCTATTTTACACACCTAAAATTGCTTGCCTTTGAAAAAGATCTGTATCACGGCTTTGTTATTCATTTGTCTTTCTGCATCATCACAGGTTACTGCTCCAACGTGGGTAAAAAGTGTTGGCGCTAAGACTTTTCCCTCTTCTAAAAAGATCTTTCTCGCAAACGATTTTGGTGCAAAAAGCGATACAATATTTATAAGTACTAAAGCAATCCAAGCCGCTATAGATAAATGTGCTTCTTCAGGTGGCGGTGTTGTAAAATTCCTTCCGGGAGTTTATGTAACAGGAAGTCTTTTTATTAAATCCAATGTTGAATTAAGGATCGATAATAAAGTTTTGATACTCGGCTCACAAAATTTTGATGATTATCCCGAGATACAAACACGTATTGCCGGAATTGAAACCACATGGCCAGCGGCTTTGATAAACATGCTCGGTGTGAAAAATGCTGCATTGACCGGGAAGGGAGTTGTCAACGCAAGAGGAAAATTTTGCTGGGATAAATATTGGAACATGCGAAAAGAGTATGATAAAAAAGGATTGCGCTGGGTGGTGGATTACGATGCAAAGAGAGTAAGGACGGTATTGGTTCAAAATTCAGAACAAGTAACTATCAAAGATCTCACTTTCAAGAATGCCGGTTTCTGGACGATACAATTGTTATACTCATCGTACTTAACAGTAAATGGTGTGGTGATAAAAAACAATGAAGATGGCAGCGGTCCGAGTACAGATGGTATAGATGTAGATTCTTCCACATGGACATTGATCGAGAATTGCGACATCGATTGCAACGATGATAATTTTTGTTTAAAAGCCGGAAGAGATTGGGATGGACTTCGTGTAAATAAGCCAACTGAATATGTGGTTATTCGTAAATGCATTGCACGTCGCGGTGCCGGGCTTGTTACATTAGGCAGTGAAACCAGCGGAAGCATTCGTCATATTTATTGCACTGATCTTTTTGCAAAACATACTGATAACGGATTGCGGATCAAATCAGCAACTACAAGAGGAGGAACTGTTGAAGACGTTTATTTTATAAACTCAACTTTAGATTCAATTCGTACTGCTTACCAGTTCAACTTGAATTGGTATCCTGCATACAGCTACAGTGAATTGCCAAAAGGATATAATATAGATTCGGTGCCGCAGCATTGGCGGGCATTAGTACAAAAAGTAACGCCGCCTGAAAAAGGAATTCCTTACGCAAAGAATTTTTATATCAGTAATGTAAAGATCACAAATGCTCAAAAAGCATTTGAAGTAAACGGGCTTGAAAACTCTCAGATAGAAAATTTCAATTTCACTAATTCATCAGTAACAGCGGCTGTTTTAGGCGAAATGGTATTTACTAAAAACTGGGCATATAAAAACTTTACAACTTCAATTTCCCAAAAGCCTGAAGAGAAAAAGAAAACAGAAGGAATCGAGGCGCAGGAACGTCTTAAACAATGATTTTTTTATAAAATATTTTAATGAATAAGCTAATTGTATTTTTTTCAATTTTCATCATCAACGTTTCTTTTTTAAATCCTAAGGAGGAAAAACCAGTATTTTATATTATTGGGGACAGCACGGTAAAGAATGGTGATGGAACTGGTAAGAATAACCAGATGGGATGGGGGACAGTTATTACTCCTTTCTTTGATACAACAAAGATCGATGTTCGCAATCATGCAATAGGTGGCCGAAGCAGCAGAACTTTTATTACTGATGGAAGATGGGATAAAATATTAGAAACACTAAGGAAAGGTGATTATGTCATTATGCAATTTGGTCACAACGATGCAAGCCCATTGGATGATACGGCCAGGGCAAGAGGTACAATAAGAGGAATTGGGGATGACAGCACAGAAATTTATAATCCAATTCGCAAAATGAAAGAGATTGTTCATTCTTACGGATGGTATATGCGCAGATATGTAAAAGAAACAAAAGCAAGAGGCGCAATTCCAATTATGTGTTCATTGATACCAAGAGATAACTGGAAAGATGGAAAGGTGGTTCGTTCGGCTGATTCGTATGCACTGTGGGCAAAACAAATTGCCGAACAGGAGGGAGCATATTTTATAGACCTGAATGAACTTATCGCTGTAAAATATGAAAAAATGGGAGAGCAGGAGGTACACAAATTTTTTCCTGCCGATCATACGCATACAAATCTTGAAGGTGCAGAGTTGAATGCAAAGATCTTAGCGAAGGCTTTAAAAAACATCAACCCGGGAAAAATCAAAAAGTATATGACTAAATAAATTTTATGAAGAAGCTCTTATTTCTTTTTGTTTCATTTTTTATTTTATCAATGGCGAATCCACAAAAGCTACCTGCTAAAAAAAAGATACTGGCTAGCCTGCAGCTCACTAACAAATATTTTATGGAGAAATGGCCTGATGCCGGGAAAACCATTTTTACCAATATTGAAAGGCCAAGCAATATCTGGACAAGAGCTGTTTATTATGAAGGCTTGATGGCTTTATATAAAATTGACAAGCAGCGATCCTATTATGATTATGCATTACAGTGGGGTGAAAAACATCAATGGGGTTTGCGGGGCGGAGTCAAAACAAGAAATGCAGATAACCAGTGCTGCGCTCAGACTTATATCGATATGTATTTGCTGGATAACAAACAACATCCTGAAAGAGTAAGAGATATTAAAGTCTCAGTTGATTCAATCATGCTTACTTCAAAGATCGACGATTGGAACTGGGTCGATGCTTTACAAATGGCAATGCCGGTGTTTGTGAAGTTGGGTAATCTTTATAATGAGCCAAAGTATTTTGATCGGATGTACGAGATGTACGCATTTACAAAGAACAAGCATGGTGATAATGGATTGTATAATCAGAAAGAACATTTGTGGTGGCGTGATAAAGATTTTGATCCTCCTTATAAAGAACCAAATGGCGATGATTGTTATTGGGCCCGTGGAAATGGTTGGGTAGTGGCGGCATTGGCAAGAGTATTGAGCGATCTGCCAAAGAATGATCCGCATTACCAGGAATACCTGCAGGATTTTAAAGACATGTGTGTTGCATTATTGCCTCTTCAGCGTAACGATGGTTACTGGAACGTAAGTTTAAATGATCCGAATAATTTTGGCGGTAAAGAAGTATCTGGTACTTCATTATTCATTTATGGTTTTGCATGGGGTATCAATAATAAAATACTTGATAAGAAAATCTATTTGCCGGTAATTACAAAAGCCTGGAATGCGATGAGTAAAGAAGCTGTTCATCCCGATGGAAAATTAGGATATGTGCAGGGTACAGGAAAAGAACCCAAAGATGGTCAGCCGGTAAATTATAATAACACACCTGATTTTGAAGATTATGGATTAGGATGTTTTTTATTGGCAGGATCAGAGATCTATAAATTGAAATGATTGATAGTTAGGTTGTGCCTCATTATTTATTTTTGATACCAGCAGT
>JBIOVR010000253.1:0-6414 GCA_044867875.1 Chitinophagaceae bacterium | reverse complement strand
CACCTGCGGGAGTTCCTGATAATGCAATAGCTGATGTAGGTACATTATTGCAATAAGTTTGATTTGCCGGTGCTGTTGCTGTTGGAGTTGGATTAACTGTTAATGTAATTGTCGAACTGCTATTATTGCATGATGCAACATTCGGTGATAATTCAACTCGATAGTAATAGATACCTGGAGAGGAAGTTGAAGGCAAATAGCTGGAAGAAGTTGCGCCTGGAATATCTGTCCAAGGTCCTGTAGAAGATGTACCGCTTTGCCATTGGAAATTCATTACACCTGTTCCACCGGTAATATTTCCAGTTAATGTTGGATTACTGTTTTGACAAACAGCACCACCACCTGTAGCAGTTACCACCGGATCGTCAACAATGGTAATCGTTTTAACAGGAGTTGAAACAATTGTACCACATTGATCAGTAATAACAGCATTGTAATTATAAACGCCAGCTGATGCTATTGCAGGTGGATCGTAAGATGGCAATGAAGGTGCGCCAGTATTAATTCCATTTATTTGCCATTGATACGTGTATGGAAGTGAGCCACCTGATGGCGCAGGACTATTTATATCTAACTGTGCAGGGTTATAGCCTGCACAAGCTGTTACAGGATTTGTATTATGAGCACCAGGATCTAAATCCGGATAAACAGTAACAGTAAATGATGAACAACTTGCAGTGTTATTACAGGGGTCAGTTATTGTCCAGGTTATGTTGATTACGCCGGCACTAAAAACCGCATTGTTGAGTGTGGTACCTGTTGTTGGATTAACTGGGCCTGTTGAAGTGTAACTAAACGTTGGGGTTCCTGGACAATTTATATCACTTGTACCTGTTGCATCCCATGTTGTACCTGAATGAGTATAAGAAGTAGTATTGACGAGACATATAACCTGATTAGGTGTTGGACAAGTAATCGATGGGACTAAAGTTCTTTCTTCAACAACAACAACTGGTTTTTTTACAACTCGAATACGTGGCTTATTCTGCTTACTTCCTACACTATCTTTTGCAACCGAAGTTTTTTGTGTAGAAAATATTTTTTTGAAAAAATTATTTGGAACTGTTTGCCCGACCATAAAAACACCAAAGCCCATTACGAGCAATGCAATAAAAAGCTTCTTCCTTTTTTGAAGAAAATTTCTAAAGGAGTGCTTAGACAAAGGGTTAATATTATTCACGCCTCGAGTCAACTTCTCTTTATAAACTTTGGTTTGTTTATAAAAGCTTCATGGGTAACATTCGTTCTCACAAATAAGAATTGGTTCGTTACAATAAAGCTTTTAATTGCTTTACTAATCAGAAAAAAAACAAAAAATGATTTTTAAAAAAGGATATTGCGAAAAAGGATGGGCAGCATTATCAATGCTGACTTTTGGATTCTATAATTGTGTTGCGGAAAATTTATTTCTGCTGAACAAACGAGAAATAAAAAAGAATAAAATTCTTTATGTAAATATTAAATTTCATGTTGCCGATTTTATAGTTAAATAAATACGGCTTCTCAAGGTAATTGGCGCAACTTAGGTTATTCATAGACAGGATTTTAGGGTGGATATTAGAGTCAACAAAAATATAAGCTTTTTCCGTAAATTCTAATGGACTTTTCCCCTTTTTTTCAGACTTTTTTGGGGAAGCAGGGAATAAAAATCCTCTAAATGGGGAATTATAATGGTTTTCAATAGAAAAGACCCGCAATTCTGCGGGTCTTTAAGATCTTGTGGGAGTTTTCCGAAGGCATCGGAATGACCTTTTTCCCCTTGGCTTCTAAAGATTTTAGTGGAGGTTTCCCGAATGCGTTCGGGATAACCTTTTTCCCTTCTGCTTTTTTTCTTTTTGATTTCTTTTTCACGTTTCATTGCATGTTGACGATCGGGAAAAGATTCTGTATACTTCATTTCCCAGTCTGAAGCTTTAGAAGTAAAATCAGAAATCCCAGTATTATGATCTAGTAGCCTTTTTCCAAATCAGAAGTGTAGCCAACATAAAATTTGTCTAGCAAAGGAGAATATATGATGTAGACAAAAAAGATCATAAAAAAAGGCCCAAAAACTGATGGGCCTTAGATTTTTAGTGGAGGTTACCGGAGTCGAACCGGTGACCTTTTGCATGCCATGCAAACGCTCTAGCCAGCTGAGCTAAACCCCCAACTTGTAAAAAGAACTTTAATGACCTAACCGTTGACCTTTTTCCCGATTGTTATCGGGACAGCAACCGCTCTAGCCAGCTGAGCTAAATCCCCAGGTTAAATGGATTGCAAAAATAGGGAGATTGATTTTTACTCATCAAATTTCATTCGCATTCAATTGGCATGATTCTTATCATCTTTTACCAGATAGTTCATTTACTATTTTGAGGATTGAATTCAATCCTTAGATTTGTATAGTATTAGTAGCTTAATCCGTTTTAACTTGAAATATTCAGTAATCATTCTTGCAATTTTGTTTTCATCGTTCATGAAAACTTCTGATCCAAAAACCGAAATGGTTTGCGGTATCTGGAAAGGATATTTCGGAACTGAAAATGAAACCAACTCCATCACGATAAAGATCAATCCACAAAACAAAGCTGAAATATTTTGCAATTTCAAAGAAGCCTGTCTAAGTACAAAAGGCACTTATAAACTCATTGGCGATTCTGCCATTGTGATCTCCTGCATACTTACAGAAAAAAATAATTCGGAAGTGATATTGTATGGTAACCTCAATCGCAGCACCAGCTTTATCGATGGTCAATGGGATGGTGAAGGAAAAGAAGGTGGATGTTTTTACCTGCAAAAGCAAAGTGCTCAAACCAATCTTTGATTTTTCTCCAGACTTTTTAGTTTATTTTATCTTTAATTGATCGTAACAATTTTTATGTAGCCAACTTTATTGCTACTATTAAATTTTTGTTGCGTCGCACACTTGTACTACAATAATTCTATTCAACAATGAAACGAGTAGCAAGTATTGGCGACATCTTTCAGATACAAACACCTCCACTTGATGAAGGGAAATAATCCATGATAAGCAAAACAACATGTTGAGTGCAAGCCCGGTCTTGAAATAAACTAACTGTATGAAAAAATTATTTCCCGTCTTGTTTCTTCTTTTATCACAATCACTAATTGCACAAAAGCCATGCAGCTTACCTGTGTTCCGTCAATTTGATTTTTGGGTAGGCAATTGGGAAGCTTTTGCCACAAATGGGAAAAAAGCAGGGGATAGTAAGATCAGTATCATGCTTGACAGTTGTGTGATAATGGAGGAATGGACAAGTGCTTCTTCACAACAGGGGCTGACTTTTTCCGGTAAAAGTTTTAATATGTATAATGTTGCTACCAAACAATGGCAGCAAACATGGGTTGACAATACAGGCAATACAACTGAATTTTTAAGAGGAACTGGCAGTGATGGTAAGATCGTTTACTATGCAGATAAAGTAATGGATCCAAAAGGAAAGAACTTTATGCGCAGACTTACTTTTACTAAATTAAGCAATGATAAAGTAAGACAGTTTGGCGAACGAAGTGATGATGAAGGAAAAACATGGACAGCTGAATACGATCTTGAATACAGAAGAAAAAAATAATTTTTCCGACGGGTTACATTTTTAAATGAACAATAACCGTGACAGGCGGTGTTTGGTGCAACTTATTTTTACTGACCTTTAATGAAATTTGTATCAACCAGGATAGGCAAAACGCAAGTAATAAAATCCTGGCTTAATAATTTTTATAAAACAAAACTACTGTTATGAAAAAAATAAATGCGGCATTTATTCTATTGTTTGCGATCATTACGACTGCGACTGCACAAATGGACATACCACCAAGTGGTGGTAACCCAAGAGCCACCATTACAGAAGAGGTTGGAATAACAAACATCACCATAAAATATTCAAGACCCGATGTAAATGGAAGAGAAGGAAAGATATGGGGCACACTGGTGACGTATGGATTTACGTCTCAAAACTTAAATACAAATAAAAATGATATGCCCTGGCGTGCAGGTGCTAATGAAACCACAATGATAACATTTGAGCATGATGTGAAAGTGGAAGGAAAAGATATAAAAGCAGGCACCTATGGTTTATATATGGCTGTATGGCCTGATAAAGCCACAATAATTTTTTCTAAGCAGGCAGATAATTGGGGTAGTTTTTTTTATGAGGAAAAAAATGATGTATTGCGTATAGATGTAAAACCTGTTGCATTGGATAAAAGTGTTGAATGGTTAAAGTATGAATTTATCGAGCAAAGAGAAAAATATTGTGTGATCGCTTTGCAATGGGAAAAAATATCCATTCCATTCAGGGTGGATGTTGATGTTGACAATATCGTATTGGCAAGAATGAGAGACCAGGTAGCAGGTCAGCGGGGTTTCAATCCACTGCTTCTTACTGCCGCGGCAAATTATTTTATTAATAAGAAAATAAATCTTGACGAAGCCCTGGCATGGAGTCAAAGAGCCGCTAGCTTCAAAAGTTTTTCCACGTTAAATACGCTTGGAACAGCATATACAATGCTTAATAAACTTAGAGAAGCTGATTCTACAATGAGTGAGGCATTAGTATTTGCAAATGCGGGACAATACCTTAATTATGGAAGAAGTTTAATAGCGGCAAAAAGATTAGACAGGGCTTTGGAGGTTTTTAATGCAAGCCAGAAAAAAAACGGAGATGTGCTCCAGGTAAACGGGGGGTTCATGTCGTATTATTCTGCAAAAGGAGATTTTAAAAAAGCATTGGAATATGCAAACAAAGCTTTAACACAGGCTCCTGAATCGCAAAAAGCAACCATAAATGCAATGATTGCAAACCTAAAGGAAGGGAAAGATATTAACCAGTAATAAATCATTTTAAAATGAAAAAAAAGTCAGTTGTTGTATTGATCACTTCAGTATTTGTTATCATATTATATTCTTTTTCCAATAAGAACAAAGAAGGTTCAATTGTGTACACTTGTCTTCCATGCGGATCAGCTTGTGATTCGGCGGTCTATGATAAACCGGGTGCTTGCAGTCACTGTAATATGAAGCTTGTTGACAAGTCAACAATTGCACATAAGAATATTGAACCTGGTAAAATGTGTTCACTGAATGAAAAGAATGTTGTGTTCCTCGACGTTCGTACACCTGCGGAATTTAATGGGACTGCTCCGGATAAATTCGGTGCGATAAAAAACGCCATCAACATTCCGGTGCAGGAATTAGAGTCAAGGATGAGCGAACTGGAAAAGTATAAGGACAAAGAGATCGTTGTTTATTGTTCACATAGTCATCGTAGCCCAAGAGCCAGTTATATGCTTACTCAAAATGGTTTTAAGAAAGTGACCAATATGCTGGGTGGCATGAGTGTTTGGAAAGATCAGGTGAAGAAAAATGACTGTAATGAAAGATTGTATCAACAACAATAATTTTAAACACAAAATAAATACAAATGAACAATGCAATCAGCTGGTTCGAAATTGGAACTACGGATCTTGACCGAGCAACAAAATTTTATGAAACAATTTTTGGAGTTAAACTAAGTCCGCTTGACCTTGATAACATAAAAATGCGAATGTTCCCTTTGGATGATATGATGAATGGAGTAGGAGGTGCATTGGTTTTTACAAATGGTTTTCATAAACCATCTGCCACTGATGGCCCGTTGATCTACCTGAATGGAAATCCTGATGTACAAAATGTGTTAGATAAAGTAGAAGCAGCTGGTGGAAAGATCAGGGTTCAAAAAACGGAGATCAGCCCTGACTATGGTTTTATGGCCGTGATAATAGATACAGAAGGAAATCGTATTGGGTTGCATTCTGTTCCGACACAATATTTAAAATAAAGTATTTCGTGTTGAGAAAGAAAGTTTAATCAGAATAATTAATTGATTTCTGTGGAAATCCGTGAAATCTGTGAGAAAATATAATTTATGGCTTACAATGAAAAGCTGGCCGATATGACAAGAGAGCTTATTGCTCAAACACATAAAAATGTGGAAGAGAAAGCAATGTTTGGCGGCTTATGTTTTATGGTAAATGATAAAATGTGCGTTGGTGTAGAGAAAGAAAGATTGATGGTAAGACTTGATCCCGCAAAATATGAGGAAGTGATGGAAAAAGATGGATGCAAGCCAATGGATTTTACCGGCAAAGTGATGAAAGGATTTGTTTTTGTAGATGCAGATGTATTATCCACAAAAAAGAAATTGGAATATTGGATAAAGCTGGCATTAGAATATAATAAGATCGCAAAAGCGAGTAAAAAGCCTGCCCGCCGGACAGGCGGAAAGACCGTAAAGAAAAAGAAATGAAGTACACTCTTGAAAGATCGTATCAGATTCTTGAAAGAACACCATCGGTTCTAAAGACATTACTGAGTGGGCTTGATGATGGTTGGGTGATGAATAATGAAGGACCCGATACGTTTTCTCCTTTTGATGT
>JBIOVR010000252.1:0-7061 GCA_044867875.1 Chitinophagaceae bacterium | reverse complement strand
GGTGTCAATTGAACTACCACGACAATTGTTTGAGAATAATTTAAATGTATAGAACAAAGGAGTTTTAAAAGTTCCCTTGCCGGGTTCACTGGAAAGGAGAGAGGTCATCGTAGTGAAATTTGCCATCTTCACCACATCAGCATGACGAATAAATGAATTTAGAGATTGAGCAACTGGTAGCACATTTAAAAAACTTCTTCCAAACGATCCATATTCATCTACAGAAATACCGATTGGATTTTTAAAATTCTTGATTGTCGATATAGTTTGAATTTCATTTGCTGTAAAATTAATTCTATCCTCAAAGACCCTTGCGCTGCCGCCCATCAGCGTGTAATAATCTGGTGAATTTTCCCAATAGCTATGAATAGAAATATAATCAACACGATCACCCAATCCAGTTAACACTTTGCGATTCCATTCATCCCACATTCCCGGGCTGTACCAAGATGATCCGCAAGCAACTAATTTGATAGAATTGTCAACAGCTTTCATTGCCTTTGCTGCCTCTCTGGCAATTTCTATATAATCCTCTGCATTTTTATGACCTAGTTCCCATGGCATACCATCCACTTCATTACCGAGATCCCAGATCTTAACATTGTAAGGTTCCTTATGGCCATTTTTAGCACGCAGATCAGAATAATATGTTCCTCCTTTATAATTACAGTATTCAACCCAATAAACAGCATCCATGATGGTGGCGAGTCCGAGGTTTACACAAACAATATTTTCACTGCTCATTGCCTTATTTAATTTCATCCACTCATCAGTACCAACATGATTGTTGTCGACTCCCCCCCATGCGAGGTTGATCCTTGCAGGTCGTTGTTCCTTTGGTCCAATACCGTCCTGCCAGTTATAACCCATCAGAAAATTTCCTCCTGGCCATCGCATGTTGGTTACTTTTAATTCTTTCATGGCATCGATATAATCTTTTCTGAAGCCATCTTCATTAGCAAGCGGTGATGAAGGATCATAGAGATTGCCATACAATGTGTTTATTCTTGGTGAATCGGGAAGTCCTCTTCTTCCACTTATTTGAATGGGCTCCATGAACACGCCATAGATCTTGGGATCTATCTCGCCGATCGTTCTGTCTATATCAATTTTAATTTTTGCGTTTTGAGCAAATAATGAATAGGGGAGTACAAATAGTAAAGCAAAAAATATTTTTTTCATGCAGTGTGGTTTTTATAAGTTCTTAAATTATTTAATACCAGTTTGTATTCACTGATCTTTACTCGAATTTTGTTCTGAACCAATCGAAATCAACGAAACCCCCTGTGGTTTTTGTTGCATAATTGAATAAACAAAATTTATTCCCTGTAAATATTGCGAGATTAAATTTCATTAACAGTTCATTTCCTAATTGTTTGAATATTTTATTATCCAGGCTATATTCGAAAGTGGCCTTGCTTGTACTATTCGATGCAATGGTTCGTATGTAAATGGTTGAATTATTTGTTGCCACTGAATCGATCGTCTTACCATTATTTACCATAATGATCTCCTTGAAGCCATTTATTTGTCTTACAGCTATAAATCCATAAGGATCCTGGAATAATGCTAAACCTGCTATATCACCATCCTTCATATTCGCAACTTCCATTCTTGTTGTGCCACTCGTTGGTTTATTATCATAACTATCAAATGGACGTTGTGTAAGTGTATTACGGGCCTTGCGTAAGTTTGAATCAACTCTTCCAGTTGTTATTCTTAAATATCCAGGCTTTTTTGTCAACGACCAATTTGCAGGATCAGGATTGTGATTCCATCCCCATTGCATGCCGAGAGTTTTGCTATTGAATTCATCAGACGTTGGGAATGTTTTTGCAGGGTAGGTTTTTCCGACATTGGGTTTTCTATAAGTGATCACTGCTTTTCCATTAACCCCAACCATCGGCCAATCATCTATCCAGGTGACTGGTTGCAGTGATGGAAATCGACCGAAAGGCCCACTATCAACGAAGAGTATTGTCCACCATTCGCCTGTTTGGGTTTTTATTAATGCACCTTGATGTATTCCAAAGTTTATTCCGGGAGTTGTATCTCTGATCACAACCTTTTGTTCAAAAGGCCCATAAATTTTTTTTGAACGTAATGCTACTTGTATGCCGTCCTTTCCTCCGTATGTGCCATACAAGTAGTAGTAGTCATTAATTTTATAAACATGCATTCCTTCAAGTCCCCGGCGTATATCACCAGTGAATACTAAAGAATCTTTTGTTTTGGGTGAAAGATCGGGAGTGAGTTCTGTAACAGAGATCTTGCTATAGCCATGCGTGACATAAATTCTTCCATCATCATCAAAAAATAAACCCGGGTCATAAAATCCTTTCGGCAACTTTTTAATTTCCCATGGGCCTTCTGCTTTTGTTGCAGTACAATGAAAGCCTCCTTCATCAAGTGTAATAAAGAGTAAGTGGAATTTACCATTGTGGTACTTAAGACTTGTAGCCCATTGACCATGCGAATACCTATGACAGCTATCAAGATCATAACATTTACTGAAATCAAAACGCGGCACTGCATTGCTGCAATATTCCCAGTTAACAAGATCTTTTGATTTTATTATTGTAACACCAGGGAAGACAAACATGGTTGTACTAACCATATAATAAGTATCACCAACCAATATTACATCCGGGTCTGGAAAATCGGCGGCAATAAGTGGATTAGTGTAAGTGCCGTCTTTATTATCGCTGTAATTTTTTCGTGATATTATATCAGGTTGGCCCGATGATGCCTGTTGCGAAAATGAAAAATAGCAGCAAAGCAAGAGTGCACTTATTAATGCTACATAACTTGTTTTGCGTCTCATTTAGCTTATTATTTATTTTAGTCAATACATTTCAATCATGGCCTTGATGACTCCCTTTGACGGATCTAACCAACTTTCAAATTCTTCAGCCACTTCATCAAAAGCCACGCGGTGCGTTATATAACTTCCTGGTTTTATTTCTCCTTTTTTAATACACCTGATCACATGTTCAAAGTCATTTCTTGTAGCATTGCGGCTGCTCATTAATGTTCCTTCTCTTTTATGAAATTCAGGATGATTAAAAGATATCGCTTCTTTTTGCAATCCGATCAATACATATCTTGCCCCATGTGCCATGTATTGAAAACTATTATTGATCGCTTTTAAATTTCCTGTTGCATCAACCACTACAGTTGGCATATCTCCATTTGTTATCTGTTTTAATTGTTCAGTTACATCGGAAGATGACGCATTGATAATATAGTCAACATCGAGTTTGTTCTTACAGAATTGGAGCCGCTGCTCATTTATATCTAACGCTATTACATTTCCACCAGCTATTCGGGCAAATTCCATTGTGGCTATCCCAATGGGGCCGGCACCGATCACTAAAACAAATTCACCGGGTTCTATTACTGCGCGACGAATACCATGTGCACCAATAGCCAGAGGTTCGACCAAAGCGATTTCATCAAAAGTTAATCCTTCACCATGCAATAGGGAAGTAGAAGGGATGGAAAGATATTCAGCCATGCCACCATTAATGTGAACTCCACAAACTTCTAAATGTGTACAACAATTGGGTTTGGCCATGCGGCATGCTATACAATTACCACAATTAAAATAAGGAATAAATGAAACTATTTCTCTCTCGGTAAAACCTGGTGCGTTATCGAATTCAAATAATTCACCTGCCAGCTCGTGTCCTAATATTCTTGGATAAGTAAAAAATGGTTGTGTCCCTTCGAAAGCATGCAGATCCGTTCCACAAATTCCTATACGTTTGATCTTGATAATAGCATGGTTTTTTTTCAACTGCGGTCTTTCACTGTTGTTATATTCAAGTAACCCGGGTTTCATGCAAACAAGCGTCTTCATCATCATTTAAAAAGTAATTGAGCAAAATTGTATAGATTATTTCTCCATACCGGCCATGTATGTCCGCCCGGATATTCGCTGTAGGTATATTTAATACCCATTTCATCAAACTTTGAAAGCATAACCTTGCAATTATTGTAAGCAATATCTTCTTTAGCCCCCATAGATATCCAAAGGCTTTTTAAATTATTGTTGATCATGGCAGCATTAGCTTTCATAAAATCGTATTGCGGATTGGCCAGTTCAGGACGATTAGCGAACCATCCGGAACTGAATACTCCGAGATAAGCGAACATATTTGTGTTTTTTATTCCTGCATATAATGTTTGCAATCCTCCCATTGACAATCCTGCTAATGCCCGGTTTTTTGCATCAGTTTCTGCACGATAATTTTTTTCAACAAAGGGAATCAATGATTGCTTTAATTCATTTTCAAAAGAACGAAGTACATTTTCATTAAACCCTGCCAAACCACCGCTTCCAAAATTTCCATCAGGCATTACTACCAGCATTGGCTTTACTTTATTTTCTGCGATAAGGTTATCAAGTATCAGGTCGGTTTTTCCCTGTGTTGACCAACCTCTTTCATCTTCGCCTCCGCCATGCAATATGTATAACACCGGGTATTTTTCATTTGTATTACTATCATATCCCGGGGGAGTGTAGACGTAAAATTGACGCCATGAATTCGTGACTTTTGAATAATATTTTTTTATCCTTACATCTCCATGCGGTACATCTTTGATAGCATAATACCCACCATTAGCAAATGGTATTTCAATGCCGCTTGCCATTCTCCCCATACCATAAAATGTTTCACTTGCCGGATCGGCAAGCGCAACACCATCTATCAATAAAGAATAGTAATGAAACCCTTCGCTTATCGAATCAGTTGTAACTATCCAATACCCTCCTGTATCTCTTGCCATTTCATATTTCTTTACAAGATCAATTTGCACTCTTTGTGCATCAGGTGCCTTGATACGAAAAACAACACGATTGTCAGGTAAAATTTGCGGATACTTAGCTGATCTTACATTAGTAGATGCAGGCGAACCTAAAATCGTGTATTTGGGAAAACTTGAAACGTCAACCGGTTTGAATAAAAATTGACTGAACATAAATAAACCATTCTTCCAAACTTTAAAATCATGCCCGCCGGGTTCTATATAATATATATGAGGAACTTTTTTTTCGTAGAGATAATCATGTGTTCTTTTGCTGAATGTGATCAGACCATCATTATCGCCACAGGATATCCAAAGAAGCTTTAATTTGTTTTTTGCCGCTTCAGGATCAGGAACCAGTTCTTCAGGTCTTTTAGTATTTGGAGCAGAAGAAAAACCACCAACCCATGCAAACTTGTCGAGATTACCTAAACCAAAATTCAATGATTGACCACCACCCATTGATAATCCGGCAATGGCCCGATGTTCTCTATCAGTTAAAACAGGATATTTTTTTTCAATGAAGGGAATAAGATCATTGAGCAGGTCTTTTTCAAAAGTGGCGAAGGCTTGTACTTTAGCGCTATCAAAAACATTTCCTCCCGCCCGGTCATCTTTCATAGCTCTGCCATTCGGCATTACAACGATCATAGGTTCGAGCTTGTTATCGGCATATAAATTGTCAAGTATCACTTGCGGCTTGCCGCCGTTCAACCATTCTTTTTCATCGCCACCGATACCGTGCAAAAGATACAGTACAGGGTATTTATTTTTTTTAGAAAAGCCTGGTGGTGTATAGATCAATGCCCTTCTTTTTGATCCTACTGTTTTTGATTCATAAGTAATGGTATCGATCTTTCCCGTTGGGATACCAGTACGCAATAAATCAAACCCAATTGGTGCAGATTTCTCAATGACTTGTGCTTCTGATATATTCAGCAAGAACAATGTACTGGCAATTAGAAATATTTTTTTGAACATTTTAAATGATTTTAGATTGCGTCATTATTGTAGAGTAGCTCTTTCATATTTCAAAAACTTGCTGGCCCATGGAATAAAGAATTTAAAGTTGGGAGCATCAGTATGCCCACCATCATGTTGTCTCCATGCCAATTCACCATTCAACATATCAGTTAACATTGGTGGTATAGGTTCTTTCATATAATCATTTGACAAGCCAAGGTCTTTTACACCTAATAATTTAAATGCCGACCCTGCTGCAACAGTGGCCATCCAACTACCTTGCTGATCAAGCCATTTTGCATCCCCTTTTGAGGGAATTCCATAACTCACAAATACAAGACGAGGTGCGCAAAGAGCAATGAGTTCATGTGAATCTACAGGTAGATCACAACCAGTTTTTTTTCCGAATGATGATTCTTCAGTTGCGTATTTTATATAATTACCCGCCATCCAATGAAAACCTCCACCGCCTGAAAGATTTTCAACAGTCTCACCAAATACACGACGATGAAGTGTAACACCACCTTTGCCTGATGAGCCTATCAATCCAACTGCAAAGCGAGGTTCGAAAGCAAGCGTTACAAGCGCAGCTTTGCCATAACGAGATACACCTTCAATACCGACCTTCTTTGCATCTACCAATGTATCAGTTTCCAAATAGTCTAATCCTTTTCCTGCACCCCATGCCCATGCTCTTAATGAACCCCAATCATCTGGTTTACGGGGCTGGCCTTTATTTACCAAGCCAATAATTCCTCTTGTAAGACCTGCGCCATTATCAGCTTGTATGCTGTTTGTTTCAAGTGTGACATAACCCCAACCAGCAGCCAATAATCTTTCTTGTGGCGTGAGTTCTTCATCAGGTTTTGCAGGTGCAAAAAAGTTAGGTGGGGGAAGTCTTGTGACAGGTTGATAGGCCGGGTATTTATCAAAGATCGCTTTCAAAGAAGGATCATTTTTTATCATTAATTCTTTAAAGGCAGTATTTAGTTTATCTATTTCATCAGGTGCAGGTTGTGCCGGAGCTGGAAAGGCAGGACGACCACTAAACATCATTAACACCGGAACCGGGCCTTTCACATTTGCAGGTACCACCAACATCATATTAATATCAACATTGATCAATGGATATTCACTGTTGTCAACATGCCCTACAAGCATTTTAGCAATTACAGGAATACGGTTGACGAATTCCCTGTCAATCACTTTTATGGTCCATGTTACTTTCGGAATATTTTTAGGAAGACGACCATACACTTCTTTTTCGAGATCTTCTATCAACTCAGGCC
>JBIOVR010000251.1:0-7588 GCA_044867875.1 Chitinophagaceae bacterium | reverse complement strand
TCAATGCAAAGTTCATTTTGGAATAATCAACAAACATCGATTCATCAAAAGAGAAATAATTCTTGCCGATATTACTCCATTGTGCGCTGCCGTTGTGTAACATCGTCACATTAACAAATAAATTGTTTTCAATAAAATTCCTTTTGGGCAACGCAGGATTATCTTCAAAATAATTTTTGAGTTTAGGATAAGCAGTGGCATAAGGTGCCTGCTTATAATTTACAGCTTCGAGCCTCTTTTGAAAAATTCCATCTTTATCAAGATTTGCTTTCGCCCAACCCATCAAACGATTATCCAGATGAAATGCCATCGGTGATCCAATGAAAATATTATTACGGTAAACATTATCACTGCCACCACCAATTAAAACACTGCGCATGCCAGCCAGGTAAAAAATATTTCCTGTTACTTCCATACCACAAGCGCCATCATCATGATACACTGATACGATAAGTCCATGATCATTCCCGATATGATGAAAGAAATTGTATTGAACTTTATTTCCGAATTCACTGGGATCCCTGCCATAATAAATAGCTCCCATATCATCACCATCAGTTACCGCATGATGAATTGAATTGTATTCGATCAAATGATCATTACCGTGAAGAAGTATAGCACTCCCGGGACAATTGAATATCTCACAATTGCGAATCACATTGCCAACACCATCAATATTTATCCCTGCTTTATAGGAACGATCCAAACGATTAAAATCATGGATACTACAATTCACTACCTGGTTGTTTCCTTTTTTCAACGTCAACCTGTCACCACCACCTAAACTAATTCCGCCTGAACCAGTATTATAAATTTCACAGTTAGAAATAACATGTCCCGTTCCAGCTTCACGATTGTATGTCGTATGCTTATATGCATAATTCATCAGGCTTCCCAATTTAGCAGAAGCAGGTTGACCATCACCTTCATGTGTTAATTCCGCAAATGGTTCTATTCCTTTTCCAACACAAACTCCGACAATTCCTAAATTGCGAAAAACACAATTGTCAATTTTATTATCATTCCCTTTTTCAATGTAAACACCTATTCCCCGGGAACATTCAAAGTTTATTCCATTGAAATGAATGAAGGAAGTATTTTTTAATTGCACAAGTGGTTCTTCCAGCATTGACACTTCAATTGCTTTCAGCTCATCCTTTGGTTGATAAAAATATAAAACACCTGAAGCCCTGTCGATATAATATTCTCCGGGGGTATCAATTTCTTCGAGCAAATTATAAGCGAACCAGCGTTGAAAATTTTTTCCACTTTCAAACCCATACAATGTCTCTTGCTTTGTAGAAATAATTTTATTCTTCAAATCAAGATCTGCAATTTGTACCGCATCATCGGCATAGCCGTAACGGAAAAAGCCGGAGATCCAAATATCCTTTGCTACGGCCCAACGATCAGGTTCATCAATTGAAAACTGAAACTTTCCACCTCGATGAGAAAAATCTCCATTACGTGGTATTGAACCTGCATCCAAAACTTTTCCCAATGGAATTAAACTATCATTAGGGTAACGAGACAAGTGCATTACATCTTTGTTACAAAATAATTCCATCGGAGCCGGCTGATAAGGTCTTGCAAAGCCTCGTGGAGTTAACGTTCCAAAATTTTTGATGCCCAATTTTTTCAGATCGATCTGTAGAATTTTATTTTTAGCAGTTACTGGAAATCTATTTAAAACAAGAACATCTTTTACTTGTGTTGCATATTTAACCGGTATGGAAATGCCTCCTGAAAATGATACCGTTTCATTATTATAAGAAGAATAAGTAACAGGATAATTTTCGGACCCCGAATCAAGGCTATCAAATACAACACTGTTTTTAAAAAAATAATCGCCACTCCTGAAGTAAACAGCAATGGAAAAGTTTTTTTCCTTTGATAAAATCTTTCTTACTTCCTTACGGGCTTTTTCTAAAGTAGCAAAGGGCTTCGCGATCGTACCAGCATACTTATCATTTCCTGATGGCGAAATAAAAAACTGTTTTGCATTCTGTGATTGAACAGAAATTGAAAAAAGTATTAAACCCACGACTATGATCTGAAATTTGAATGCCTTCATTTTATTATTGGAGTGCTGAATAAATTATTTCAAGCTACTCCCTT
Organism: Chitinophagaceae bacterium; assembly: GCA_044867875.1. Lineage (GTDB taxonomy): Bacteria > Bacteroidota > Bacteroidia > Chitinophagales > Chitinophagaceae > VBAS01. The sequence goes on along the minus strand of JBIOVR010000251.1, from coordinate 5,470 downwards.
GTTTTTATCAGCTGTTTTCAGTTGTTACACAGAATAGCCTGCTCTTTTCAGAACAGGCTATTCTTATAACTTTAAAATTTATAAATACTAATAGCCCGGGTTTTGCGTCAGTACCGCGCCAGTGTTCGCTACAATTTCTCTATTTGGAATAGGCAACAAACTCACCTTGCTCGGAGCTGTCTTTCCATTATCAAGCAGGTAGCCATTGTACTTGTTCAAATACTCGATCAACTTTCCTGTTCTCATCAAAGTACTCAACCTGAATTCTTCACCGTACAATTCCCTTGCTCTTTCATCAAGGATCAGGTCCATATTTACATCTCCTGCAACTACAGGAGTTGCCAATGCTCTGCCACGCACAACATTGATATCCGCAGCAGCTGCAGCGTTATCACCTTTCAACATATTGGCTTCAGCACGCAACAAATAAGTTTCAGCCAAACGCATGATATACCAATCTTTCCAGTTTCTACCATTGTCATTTGGTCTTTTGCTTGTAGCATCTGTCGCCAACCCTTTAGGCACTGCACGTACAAATTTTTTGTAATGCGGAGTCATTCTCGGTTCCCACAGAGTGAGTGTAGTTGCATCTACATTGCTTTTCGTCATGACCTGGCCATAAATGGAACTCGTTGGATTCGTCATATAATAATTGCGCTGAATATTATACTGAGAGTTCCTCATGTCATTGGTGAAATCATTTTTATATTTCCAGATCAGGCTATCAGCATAAGCAGTGACGATCAAAGTAGCTACTGGTCTTCCAGTCAATGTATCCATTAACCAGTTTGATTTTCCACTAGCATCCTTTGCCTGCCAGGGAATAGGTCCCCACCAACGATCTATCACGAAAAAGCCACCTGATGAATATGTAGATCCATCAGCAGGATTGTTACCACCTTTAATAGTAGGATCATTGGAGATATTCCAAATGGCTTCTTTGTTGCCTTCCTTAAAATTAAAGTTTCCTTCCTGGAAAAGATCCCAGTATACGTCGCCCCAAGTTGAAGCTGGTCCCTGGTAAACATATCCTGAGAATGTGAAAGTCTTAGCTACACCAAAACGTGCAGTCATCAGGCTGTTTTTACCATTTGTAATTACTGCAGTAGCAGCAGCAATAGCACCAGTGTAATCTTTCAAACAAATATTTATCTCTGACAACAGGTGATAAGCAGCTTCACGAGGAGCTCTTCCACCTTTTAACTGATCAATGGTTGGCATATACTGAACTGCAAATTCAAGGTCAGCTTTACACTGCTTGTACACTTCATCTTGTGTAGCCCTTACATAATCAAACTTTGGTGTTTTGGTCTCATTCAATATAAGAGGCACACCACCCCACATGTTGGCGAGGAATTTATAAGCGAATGCACGGAGAAATTTTGCTTCTCCAACAATTGCGTTCTTTTCATTTTCTGAGGTCCATTTAGCCTGAGGTCCATCAGCTCTGTCAATAATGGTGTTTGCCATTGAAATATGTCTGTATAAACGGCCCCACCATTTAAGGACAACTGGATTGTCAGCGTTCATAGTTATCCAGTTAAAATGCTGGGTCTTTTGCGCTGATGCATTTGATTCTACATTGGCCAGATCCAGATCCATGCCAAGCATGTCATAATTGGCGGCGGCATCCGTTGATGCATACATATCTGTTCTGAAGGCTAAATAGATACCAGCCAGGGCTGATTCAAATTGTGCCTTATTATTAAATGAGTTCTCCGGAGTATAAAAATCCAATGGAACTTCTGAGAGGTCTTTTTTACAGGAGCTTACAACCAATGTTGCAAGCATAGCTGAAATGATTATTATTTTTTTCATATTTCGATTTCTTAGAAATTAATATTAAAGTTCACCATCACGTTGCGCAGAGATGGGATGGAAGAAACAGTGAGGCCACTACCTGTAGCTGCATCCAGTCCGATCCATTTTGGTGCATACGTTCCAAGGTTGTCTGCACTCAGTGAGATATTCAATCCCTGGATGCCATACTTTTTCACAAACTTTGTAGCCTCATAGCTCAATGCCAATTTCTGCAGCCTGATAAAACTTCTGTCGTAGTATTTCGGTGCTCTCACAGAAGCCTTGGTATTATAGCTTAGTCTTGGGAATTCAGCATTAGGATTGTTTGGGGTCCAGTAATCGTAAATGGGATGATTCATATCGCCCCTGTTTGCATAGCCATCATTCCATGGAGTATTACTACCATTGATGAAGTAGTCTCCACCACCCCATATGGAGTTAATGTAAACCATCAATGACCAGTTACCATAAGTAAATGTGTTGGTAAGGCTCCAGCGGAAATTTGCACCTGAGTTACCAAGGAATACGCGGTCAGAATCTGAAGTGATCTTGCCATCATGGTTTACGTCGAGTAATTTATAAGTACCCGGTTGAAATCCTGCCATGATACTAGCTGCGTCCTTATCAGACTGCTGCCACATTCTCTCAACTTGATAATTGTAAACGGTACCCAACGGTTTGCCGATAAACAGGTTTGAAGAAACAATGTCATCTTCTTTGCCATCTCCATTCCTGTCACCCAACAAATGAGTTATTTTATTCCTGTTGAGTGAAAAAGCGGCTTCGCTTCTCCACGAGAATTTTTTATTAGTGATGTTAACAGAACGCAGATTCATTTCAAGTCCGCGGTTCTGAATTTCACCAGCATTCGCTACGATGTTTGGAAATCCTGATATCAAGGGTAGATCTAATGTGAACGCCATGTCATTTGTACGGGTCGCATATCCATCTATAGAACCTGAGATCCTGTTCTTCAGGATACTGAAATCAAGACCAAAGTTGAGACCAGTTGTTGATTCCCAAACCAGGTCATCATTACCAAGCGAACCAACAGCTTGCGTGTAAGTATAATTAGCATCGCCCTGGTAATAGTAGTAACTGTTTGAAATTTTAGAAAGGGTGCTGTAAGGAGCTATAGATTGATTACCATTGGTGCCATAAGATGCACGCAATGCAAGTGAATTGAATATGGAAGAGTTTTCCATAAACTTCTCTTTCGAAATATTCCAGTTAACACCTACAGATGAGAAGTTTCCGTATTTGTGGTTAGCTGAAAAAGCTGAATAACCATCATGGCGAATTGTTCCTGTAACAGAATACTTATTATTATAAGTATAAGTAAGACGTGCCATCTGGCCAATGCTTTGAGTTTCTGAACCAGAAGTAGATACACTTTGAGTAGCACCTGCTGATAAACGATAAGTACCAAGTTGGTCATTGTCAAAACCAGAAGCAGAAAGCGATTCACCATAGGCTTCCGTTTTCTGATCTGAATGGAGCAAGGTCAGGTCAACATTATGTTTTTGAGCAAAAGTTCTATTATACTTGATAAGGTGATCAAACAATGTAGCTACACCTCTTGCATAGGCTCTTGAACCAGTACCCTTAGGCCCTAGTCCCGGGTTGGTATTGAATCCATAAAAAGTTCCTGTTTCATTGGTATTAAGGGTTTTTGAATAAGTAGCTGTGTACGACAATCCTTTTACCCAAGGCACTTTAATTGTAGCATAACCAATTCCATTCAGGTTACCCGTTCTGTTGTAGCCTTCAGTTGCCATCATGGAAAATGGATTTACAAAAGAAGTAGTTGTTTGCGGGTACATGTTGTAGCTACCATCAGCATTATACACATCAGCATAAGGGCTGAACAGGTATGGGCTGCTGCTATTGCTTGCAACAACTCCATATACACGTGAATCGGGATAACTCCTGTTGCTATAGAAAGATCTTACCCCGATAGTCATCCAATTGGTGACCTTAGATTCCAGGTTCAATCTTATTGAATAATGTTTGAAACGGTCATTAATAATTACACCCTTTTGGTCTGTATAGTTTCCTGAAAGGAAATAACTCATCTTATCAGTGCGTTGTGAAACACTCAGAGAAGTATTGAAATTATAACCTGTCTGATTGAAAAGACTATAAGGATCTTCCAAAGTAGGCTTATGATCAGGTGTTGCATTGTAATTCACCTTCTCATTTGTTTGCAGGTAATTTGGTGTTTGATCCATAGCAACAACAGTTCCGTTATCGTTCAGGAAATCATTCAAATGTTGCATGTATCCCTGCGCACCATATACTTCCAATGGCTTCAGTTGACTGATGGTGCCGTAACTTGTACGTAGTTCAAACTTAGGCTTACCATTAACACTTATACCTTTTTTTGATTCGATCAGGATAACGCCATTAGCAGAACGTGAACCGTATACTGCCGCAGCACTTGCGTCTTTCAGAACAGTCACACTTTCTACATCAGAAGGAGAAATATCAGCAAGCGAACCACTGAAGATAACTCCATCTAAAACGATCAAAGGCGAAGTAGATGCTGCAATGGTATTGGTACCTCTTATAGTAACTCCAGGTACACCTCCAGCTGTGTTGGCTTCCCCAACATTCAAGCCGGCTACAGTACCCTTCAATGTTTCCATAATATTGTTCACGGTAACATTTTCATAAGTCTTCAGGTCGGCCTTTACTACTGCACCGGTTACAGCTTGTTTTTTCTGCGTACCATAACCTACCACAACAACTTCCTGTTGTTCTGTTGCTGATGGTGTAAGTGAAATATTAAATTCTTTTTGATTTCCAATTTTTACCTCCTGTGGTTCCATACCAACATAAGAAAATTGCAAAACCTTAGCGCCTCCAGTAATCTCGATGCTGAATTCGCCATTTTCATTGGTAGCTATTCCTTTGGCACTACCTTTTACTGTAACTGAAACACCTTGCAAAGGCTTACCAGTTTCATCAGTTACTTTTCCGCGAACACTTAATTTTTGTGTTTGCGAAACCTCTTGTGCATAGGTTTTATTAGCTGTCATGCATGACAGAGCCAGTGCAATAACAGTAAAACACAAAACCCATCGATTCTGTGTTAAGAATCGCCCCTGGCGAATCCGGAAAACACCTAGTCTCATAATGTTGCTTGTTTTTAATTTAAAAATTTTAAAAGCAGGTAAAACCCTGTCTTTTTATTAATTGCTCTTTATTTTATTTAAATCGGTTTCCTTTTGCTTTATTAAAAAATTGATCATGGCCAAATGAATGATTGCTCCTGCATGACTTGCATCGCGATATAAAGCCTCCTTTAAATAATCTGCTGATGCTGTATATTTCTTCAAGCCTAGTTCACCCAACCCTTTTAAATAGCGGCAATGGTTTTTATTCTTCTCATTTAGGTCTGTATCAAATACCAACAGATCAGGAAGTGAAACAGCGAAATAATCGATCCTGATCTGGTCATTGAAATGCTGATCGGCAAATTCAACCAGGCGGTGAAATATCTTTTCTGCTTTTTTTGAATGACCCAACTTTAACCAAGCCAATCCCTGGTATATAATTTTATCCGGCTGCGGGTCATTATAAAATATTGCTTGTACAGGTTCACTAATTCCTTCGGTTGCTTGTTTAAATTTTTCAATTGCCTGCTCGCTCATTCCCATTGCTTCAT